>JALOOS010000238.1 GCA_025454275.1 Desulfobacterales bacterium
GGGCTCGGGAACGATGAGGCCGGGGGCGAACTCGGCCGTGACCCCCATCCCCTCGCACTCCGGACAGGCGCCCTGGGGCGAGTTGAAGGAGAAGGCGGCGGGGGTGAGGTCGCCGACGCGGATGCCGCAGGCAACGCAGACCGGCTGCTCGCTGAAGAGGAGGCTCTCCCGGCCGGCAACATCGATCCGCACCACCCCCTCGCCCAGGGCGAGCGCGAGCTCCAGGGAATCCGTCAGGCGCTTGTGCAAATTCTCCTTGACGATCAGCCGGTCGACCACCACCTCGATGTCGTGCGGACGGCGCGGGTCGAGTGGCCCGGCCGCTTCGATCTCCACCGCGGACCCGTCCACCCGCAGGCGGGCGAACCCCTCTTTTCTCAGCCGGCGCAGAAGCTTCTCGTGGCTGCCTTTTTCGCCGGAGGCGACCGGCGCCAGGATCTCGATCCGGCTGCCTTGGGGCAGGGAGGCGATCGGTGCGACCATCTCGTCGATGGAGCGGGCGCTGATCGGCCGGCCGCAGGCCGGGCAGTGGACCGTCCCCAGGCGGGCGTAGAGCAGCCGCAGATAGTCGTAGATCTCGGTGACGGTCCCCACGGTGGAGCGGGGGTTGTGGCCCGCGCTTTTCTGCTCGATGGCGATGGCCGGAGAGAGACCTTCGATCAGGTCCACCTCCGGCTTTTCCAGGCGCTCCAGGAACTGCCGGGCATAGGCGGAGAGGGACTCGACGTACCGGCGCTGGCCCTCGGCGTAGAGGATGTCGAAGGCGAGCGTGGATTTGCCCGATCCGGAGACCCCGGTCACCACCGTCAGGGCGTTGTGCGGGATATCGACGTCGATGTTTTTCAGATTATGCTGGCGGGCGCCCCGGATGATGATCCGCTCGGATCGCATCCGCTGGCCTTTTCCGTCAGGCGGGTGGCGCGAAGCTGCTTCCATTGGCACTCATATTCGAAAATCGAAGATAAAAAGAGATAATTGAAGATTGAACGACATGGTATTGAACAGGCACTGTCGCCCACCGCCATGGACGGCCCGAAATCCTTTGAAAAAACACCGGCCACCCAAAGGGTCGACCGGTGGCGGGTGTGCGTCCTGTCAGGGATTAAACCATGTCATAACAACCGGATATAAATTGTTGACAACTAAAAACCATTCCCTAATAAAACCCTAATTTTCAGGTTTGACTTCATACAGCCGATCGCTTAAAACCCTCGCCCATGCGATCGAGACCCCTTCCGTACCGCCGGGCGTGTGACCCGCTGCAGCCGACCGCGTTGCCGCCTTCCGGACCTGCACCCCTTGACATGGATTACGGTTCCTGATCCGCGCACGCCATGGAAACGATCTGGAAAGAGACCCGGGCGGCGCTGAAAAAGCGCATTGCCGCTCACAGCTACCGCATGTGGATCGAGCCGCTCGAGCTGGCCGGCACCGGCGACGGGGGCTGGACCGTCATCTGCCCCAACGCTTTTTCCAAACGGCGGGTTCAGGAGCATTTCGGCCCCCTGATCGAGTCTGAAATCAGGCGGTTGAGCGGCGATTCCCACTGCCAGGTCGGCTACGAGGTCTCCGGACGCAGCAACGGGCGCAAGAGCGAGGCCGCCGGCCCCATCCAGCTGGTTCTGCCCGGCGAGGCCGCCCGGCCGCACAACGGCCGGCTCCTGCGGCGGGATTTTACGTTCGACCATTTCGTGGTGGGCAGCAACAACGATTTCGCCTACTCCGCCTCCCTCTCCCTGGCCTCCCGTTCGGATGCCCCCCAGGCGGCGCTCTACCTGCTCTCCGGGACCGGCCTGGGCAAGAGCCACCTCTCCCAGGCGATCGGCCATCACATCCTCACGCGCCGGCCCCAGGAGCGGGTCTATTACATGACCGCCGAGGATTTCAGCCACGAGATGGTCCAGGCCTATCGATTCGACGCCCTGGATGCCTTCAAAACCAAGTATCGGACCCAGTGCGATGTGCTGCTGCTCGAGGATGTCCATTACCTCAGCGGGAAGGAGCGGACCCAGGTGGAGCTCGCCTCCACCCTCGACACGCTTTGCGAGGCCGGCAAGCGCATCATCTTCTCGAGCTGCGCCCTGCCCTCGGACATTCCCAAGCTCCACGACAAACTGCGGTCGCGGTTCGCCAGCAGCCTGATCTCGGCGATCGACCCCCCCGCCTATCGCACCCGGGTGAGAATTTTACAGAAAAAAGCCGCCCTCTTCGGCTGCCCGGTCCCGGAGGAGGTGGTCTGCTACCTGGCCTCCGAGCTGACCGAGGACATCCGCATGCTGGAGAGCGGGCTGAGCGGGGTGGTGGCGAAATCCTCGCTCCTGGGGGTCCCGATCGACCGCAGCCTGGCGGAGAGCGTCGTCAAGCAGATCGTGAGCCAGCGCCGCAAGATCACGATCGAGCTCATCAAGCAGATCGTCTGCAAGTACTACCGGGTGAGCAGCGAGGAGCTCGTCTCCCGCTCGCGCAAGCAGTCCCTGGTGCGGCCGCGCCAGATCGCCATCTACCTGTCGCGCCGCTACACCGACTCCCCCCTTCAGACCATCGGCAGGACCTTCAACCGCTACCACGCCACCGCGCTGCACTCCATCCAGTGCATCGAGCGGGGAATCCGGCAGGACAACGCGCTCCGGCAGCAGGTGGAGTTTTTCCGCAAGCGGCTCGAAACCCCCAACGAGTGACCCCGTCTGTTTCTACTTGGATTTCAGGTAGTAGCCCTCCCCGGCGGCCTCCATCTCGTCGATCACTTCCAGAATATTGATCTGATCGCGCTCGATGGCGCAGCGGATGCGGATCGCACAGTGGTTGCGGCAGACCCGGTCCTCGATGCGGAAGTTCCCGAAACAGCCGAGGTGGAGATGCCTCGAAAAGCGCTTCCGGGTGGGGCTATCGGTCAAAATGCTTCAGCCTCCAACAGAGCGAGCATCTCCTCGTGGATCAGGGAATTGCTCGCGAGAATTTCATCGCCGCCGATACCGAACGGGTGGCCGGAGAAGTCGGTGACCCGGCCGCCCGCCTCCTGCACGATGAGCAGACCCGCCGCCGTGTCCCAGGGCTTGAGTCCCTGCTCCCAGTAGCCGCTAAACCGGCCGCAGGCGACGAAGCAAAGGTCCAGGGCCGCCGACCCGAATCGGCGGACCCCGCGCGCTGCCCGGATGCAGCGTTCGAGCCTGCCCATCAGCGGTCCGGGGCGGCTGCGGTCGTACGGGAAGCCGGTGGCGAGCAGGCTCTCCGCCACCCGGCCGGCCGAGCTGACCCGCACCGGTTCGCCGTTCAAACGCGCCCCGCGGCCGGCGGCGGCGCTGAAGAACTCGCCGCTGAAGGGGTTCAGCACGGCCGCGGCCATGGGTTCGGTTCCCTTGACCAGGGCGATCGAGACGGCCGCAAAGGGCAGCTGGTGGGCATAATTGACCGTGCCGTCGAGCGGGTCCACGAGCCAGGTGTAATCCAGGGCGGCCGCCCCCCGCTCCCCGCTCTCCTCGGCCCTCACCGCATGGTCCGGGAAAACCGCCCGGATCGTGTCGATGATGACCGTTTCGGCCGCGGTGTCGGCGTCCGTGACCAGGTCGAAGGGCTCCCCACCTAAACCCTTATCTCGACCCCTCAACCCCTTTCCTTTCCCCGACTATATCCCACCGGCGGACCATGTCAACCACAATCGGTTGTGGTTGCGGTGCCGGCGGCCGCATCCCCGGCGCCGGCATCGACGGCGGTTTCGGC
>JALOOS010000239.1 GCA_025454275.1 Desulfobacterales bacterium
ACCACCGATTCCCGCGCATCGCCCTCTTCACCGATCTCGACGGCTGCTTGCTCGACCACGCGGACTATTCGTTTGAGGCCGCCCGGCCGGCCCTGGCACGCATCCGCGAGCGGGGGATCCCGCTCATCTTCGCCACCAGCAAGACCCGGCTGGAGGTGGAACAGCTCCAGCACCGGATGGGACTGCGCGAGCCGTTCATCGCCGAGAACGGGGCGGCCCTCTTCTTCCCGGACGATTACCGTTCGCTTCGGATCGATGCCGGTTTCCGGCAACCGCCCTACACGGTGATCCAGCTCGGGGCCTCCTACGCCGAGATTCGCCGCTTTATTTATACCACTCGCAACCAGTTCCGCATTCGAGGCCTCGGGGACATGAGTGTGGCGGAGGTGGCGGAGCTCACCCGCCTTTCCGCTTCGCAGGCGGCGCTGGCGCGGCAGCGTGAGTTCACCGAGCCCTTTGTTCCGGAACCGCAGACCGACCTGGTTGCCTTTGAGAAACTCGCGGCCGCCCACGGGCTGCAGCTCACGCAGGGGGGACGGTTTTACCACCTGATCGGCATCCGGCAGGACAAGGGCGCCGCCGTTCGGATCGCCGCCGAGGTTTTCGCGAAAAACGCAGGAACAGCGATCACCACGATCGGCATCGGAGACAGCGCCAACGATCTTTCGATGCTGGCGTGGGTGGACATCCCGGTAGTGATCCCCCGGCCGGACGGTACGCTCCTTACCATCGGCCGAACAGAGGTTCGCACCGCCCCCGCCCCCGGCAGCGCGGGGTGGAATGCGGCGGTGTTGGAGATACTGGAGGAGCTCACAACGAACGGAGCTTGATATGGCCGATTTTTGGCAGCACGGACCCGTCACGGTGTTGCAGCGGTTGAAACAGCGGCCGGTCGCGGACCTCGAAGCCGAGATCCGCAGAATCGCCCGGCGCAGGAAAATCGCCCTCCTGCTGCCGGCACTTTACTCGGAGTTCGAAACCCCCGCCATGCCCGGCATCATCGCCGAGCTGAAAAAGGTGGACTACCTGAGCAAAGTGGTGCTCTCGCTCGACCGCGCGAGCCACGCGGAGTTCCGCAAGGCCCGGGAGGCCATGGCGGTGCTCCCCTGCCCGGTGGAGATCGTCTGGCACGACGGGCCGGGGATGCAGGCCCTTTACCGGGAGCTGCGGGAGTCCGACTTCAACCTCGACCATCCGGGCAAGGGCCAGTCGGTCTGGATGAGCCTGGGCTGCATCCTCGCGGACCGGGAGATCTACGCGGTCGCCACCCACGACTGCGACATCGTCAATTACGAGCGCGAGCTGCTCGCCCGGTTGATCTACCCCGTGGTCCATCCGGCGACGGACTTCGAGTTCAGCAAGGGCTACTATGCCCGGGTCACGGACCGGCTCTACGGGCGCGTGACGCGCCTCTTTTACACCCCGCTGATCCGCACCCTCTCCCGCATCCTGGGCCAGACCCCTTTTCTCACCTACCTCAACCACTTCCGCTACGCGCTCTCCGGTGAGTTCGCCCTGATCGCGAGCCTCGCCCTCGGCATCCGGGTCTCCCCGACCTGGGGCCTGGAGGTGTCCCTGCTGAGCGAGATCTACCAGCGCGCCTCGGTCAACCGCATCTGCCAGGTGGAGATCGCCGAGTACTACGAGCACAAGCATCAGCTGCTGGAAAAGGGCCAGCCGGACGAGGGGCTGATCCGCATGGCCTGCGACATCGCCAAGGCGCTCTTCCGCGTCCTCTCCCAGGACGGGGTGGTGCTGAGCAGCGCCTTCTTCCGGACCCTGCTCACGGCCTACATTCAGGAGGCCCGCATCGCCATCGAGAAATTCCACGCGCTCTCGCTCATCAACGGCCTGCCCTACGACCGGCACACCGAAATCGAAGCCGTCGAAGCCTTCGTGGACTCGTTGCGCTGCGGGATCGATGAATTCGTGGCCGACCCGGTGGGCATCCCGCTCCTGCCGGCCTGGGTCAGGATCGCCGCGGCCATCCCCGATTTCCAGGACCGCCTCCGGGAGTGCGTCGAGCGCGACACCGCCTCCGGCTGAGGCGCGCCACCGCCTTTTGGGCCGGATGCCCGGCAGCGGGGGTGATCAGGGCTCGCCGGTGAAGTCGAAGCTCATGCGCGTCTGGAGGCTGCCGATCCGGGTGAAGATCTCCTTCAGCAGCCGCTGCTCGATCCCGGAGAGCTCCCGGGGGTTGATGTAGTTGTCGGGGCCCCTTCCCTCATCGATGATGGCGGCGACCTGCCGCGCCAGCCGCAGCTGCATCAGAAAGCTGTAGCTCTGTTCGACCTCGCCGGCCTCCGCGGCGGAAATCAGCCCCTGCTGCTGCAGCTGGGAGATGCGCTCCAGGGTGTTCGTCTCCGCGACCCCGTGTTTGAGGGCGTAGATGCGGGCATAGTCCACGATCGGGAGCATGGCCCGCTTGATATCGAACTTGTTGCGGTGCTCCCCGCGCGGCTCCACCACGAAGTTGCGCAGAAAACCGATCGGCGGCTTATAGAGCAGCGCATTCTGGGTCAAATGGCGGAAAAATCCGCTCCAGCCCACGAGGGAGCGGAACAGGTGATCCCGCAATTCCCCGATCAGCTCGGCATCCCCCCACCCGCCGCGGAAGTCGAAGAAGATGCTCGAGTAGAGAAGATCCTCGGCCTCCGCAGCGTGAATCCAATCGGTGAAACGGCGCTTCCAGACCCGCAGCGGCTGGCAGAGCTTGGGGTTGCGCGCCATGACCTCCGCGTGGCAGAAGACATACCCGCAGCGGTCGAGCGCGCTGCAGACGCTCTCGGCGAAGCGCAGGAAATAGGCCTGCACCGGACCCTCCGCCTCCGGCGCCAGGTCCTCGTAGACCAGCGCGTTGTCCTGGTCGGTCTTGAGCGTCTGCTCCTTGCGGCCCTCGCTGCCCAGGATCATGAAGACAAAGCGCGCCGGGGCAGGCCCCTCCGCCTCGAGGGTCAGCTCGATCACCCGCTTCAGCACCGCTTCGGAGATAGCCGTGATGACCCGGTTGATGTGGCGGGCCGGTGTGCCGGCCCGGATCAGCCCCTGGACCATGCCGGGCAGGCGCCCCTGCTGGCGGGCCAGCGCCGGGATGTCGGCCGCGGCGGCCACCTCGCTCATGATCATGAGGGGGGAGTCCCCCTGGGCGGCCATCATGTCCTGGTGGGTCATGAGGCCGACCACCTGCCCGCGTGGATCGGTGACCGCCAGATGTTTGATGCGGCGCTGCACCATGGCCATCAGTGCCTCGGAAATCGGGGCGCTCTCGGAAATGACGACCAGCGGCGCGGACATGATATCGGCCACCGGCCGTCCCACATCCAACCCCTCGGCGACCACCTTGACGCGCAGGTCGTTGTCGGTGACGATGCCGGCCGGGCCCCCGTCGGTCCCGCGCACGAGGATGCAGCTGACGGCGCTGCGGCTCATCAGCTGCGCTGCGGCGCGGATGGGGAGATCCGGCGCGCACGCCACCAGCCGCCGGCTGCAGATCCCGGCCACCGGCTGGTTCAGCAGGGCCAACGGCTCCGCCGGACCCGCGCGGCTCTTGGCGATCAGGGCGGCGCGGCTCTTGGCGATCAGGGCGGCATAGCTGTGGTCCAGCATGCGTTTGCCGAAGGCATCGGTGAAAAATTCGCTGAAGGCCTCGTGCCTCCGGCAGAGATCGAAGAAGAGCTGCTGGGGCAGCTTTAAAAACGTCGTGTCCTCAATCGTGCGCAGGCTGCGCACGGCCAGCATGTCGTTCACGAGCAGGGAGATGCCCCCGAACATCTCCCCCTCCCCGAGCACGCCGGCGAGCTTTTTCTGCTGATCGTCGACCGAAAAGCGTTCCGCCGCCCCCTGCTGAATGATATAGAGCCCGTCGACGCGGGTCTCCCCCTGGATGAACACGCGCGCATCGCGCGGGAAGAAGACCCGACGGATCTCCGGCGCCAGCGACTGGAGCTCCTCCTCCGGCAGGAAGGAAAAAGGCGGGATTCGCGCGAGAAAGTGAACCACCTGGGAAGCGGCGATCGCCGTGGCGTAGGACTCGTCCTGCATGCGCTCATCGAACTGGGCGCTGAAATGGTCC
>JALOOS010000240.1 GCA_025454275.1 Desulfobacterales bacterium
GCTTCCGCCTGCGCTCGAGATCGTCGACCCCCGGGACGGGCGGGCCCTGTTTTGCGAGCGGGTCAAACCCGGCGAAGAGGTGGTGCTGGCGTTCGTCCATTCCGTGAACAGGCGCCCCGTCTATGACACCCTGCGGGTGGAGGAGGACCATCTCGTCATCGTCGGCTCACGCTTCGACGCCTTCGGCGCGGGCATGCCGGAGGCCTCGAGCCCGGAGGGGACCCTGCGCGTGGCCGACGACGGCTGGTTGGAGTGGACGGTGAACCGCCCGGTGCCGGAGGTCACGGTTCAAAGGGCGGGAGATCCCCCTGGACCGCCTGGCGGAGGCCGGGGCCCCGCTGACCCTCCGTGTCCGCAAGACCTCCGTTCTGGATTTCATGAAAGGCAGGTGCACCCCGTGAGCGAGAATCCTAAACGTTCGGACCCGCCGGGCCCTACTCCCCTCTCGATGCATGGGGTCGAGGCCGTCTCCCAGGAAGAGATCGAGCAGATTCTCAAAAAGGTCGACAAGGAGGCCTCCGCCCGGAAGCTGACCGGGACCCCTCACTGGATCGTGTGGTCCATCGCAGTCGGCTGGTCGCTCTTTCAGCTCTACACGGCGGCCTTCGGCCTTTTCCCGGCCCAGCTGCAGCGTTCCGTCCACCTGGCCTTCGCCTTTGCGCTGACCTACCTCCTCTACCCGGCCCGCGGGGGCGGCGGATCGGATCGATTGGGGTGGCATCACTGGGTGACCGCCCTCTTTGCCGCCTACATCGGCCTCTACATGGCGCTGAACTACATGCGGATCATGATGGCCGGCGGGGATTACTCCCAGATGGATTACATCGCCGGCGGCTTCGGCATCCTGCTCACCCTGGAGGCGGCGCGGCGGGTGGTGGGGCTGCCGATCGTCTGCATGGCCTCCTTCTTTCTCGTTTACACCTATTTCGGCCCCTATTTCCCGGGATTCATGGCCCACCGGGGCTACTCCCTCGAGCGCATCGCCTCCCACATGTTCCTGACCACCGAGGGGATTCTCGGCATTCCGCTCGGCGTCTCGGCCACCTTCATCTTCCTGTTCATCCTCTTCGGGGCCTTCTGCGAAAAAACGGGCCTGGGCCAGCTCTTCATGGACATCGCCAACGCCGTCGCGGGCTGGGCCTCAGGCGGGCCGGCCAAGATGGCCATCGTCACCAGCGCGCTCGAGGGCACGGTCTCCGGCAGCTCGGTGGCCAACACGGTGCAGTCCGGGAGCCTCACCATCCCGATGATGAAACGCCTGGGCTACCGCCCCGAATTCGCCGCCGCGGTGGAGGCCTCCTCCTCCACCGGCGGCCAGATCATGCCGCCCATCATGGGGGCGGCGGCCTTCATCATGGCCGAGTTCCTGAATACACCCTACCTCAACATCGCCAAAGCGGCCGCCATTCCTGCCTGCCTCTACTTCTTCGGGGTCTTCATGGAGGTGCACTTCGAGGCCAAGCGCTGCAACCTGCGGGGCCTGAGCCGCGACGAGCTGCCCAAGTTCATGGTGGTCATGCGGGACCGGGGCCATCTGATCATCCCCCTGTTCGTGATCATCTATTTTCTCACCTCCGGCTTCACGCCGATCTACGCCGCCCTGATGGGGCTTGCGACCAGCATCGTCGCGGGGATGTTGAAAAAGGCGAGCCGCATGAACCCTCGCGACATTCTCGATGTGCTGGCGCTCGGCGCGCGGAACTCCATCGGGGTCGCGCTGGCCTGCGCCTCGGCCGGCGTCATCATCGGCGCGATCACCCTGACCGGACTGGGCCTGAAGCTCGGCAACGGACTGGTGGAGCTCGCCGGGGGCAGCCTGCCGCTGACGCTCATTTTCACCATGATCGCCTCCATCATCCTCGGCATGGGGGTGCCGACCACGGCCAACTACATCATCACCTCCACCATCGCCGCCCCGGCCCTGATCCAGCTCGGCGTCCACCCCCTGGCGGCCCACATGTTCGTCTTCTACTTCGGGATCGTGGCCGACATCACCCCGCCGGTGGCCCTCGCCGCCTACGCCGGCTCCGGCATCGCCAAGTCCAACCCCTTCTGGACCGGGGTCACCTCCACCAAGCTCGCGATCGGGGCCTTTCTGACCCCCTACATCTTCGTCTACAACACCTCCATGCTCTGGGTGGATGCGACCGCCTTCACGATGATTCAGACGCTGATCACCTCCTGCATCGGCATGACCGCGATCGGTGCCTCCATGATCGGCTTCTTCTGGGCGCCGATGAACTGGGCCGAGCGGGTTCTCTTTTTCGGCGGGGGGCTGATGATGGTCCATCCGGGAGTGGAGACGGACATCGCCGGCATCGTTCTTCTGGCCGCGTGCATGGGGTACCAGCGCTACAAGAAACGGGCGGGGGTCGTCAGCACGGCCACTACCGGGGATGCGTGATCGGGTCAGGCGATGCCCAGGATCCGGCGCGCCTCGGCGGGTGTCGCCACCTCATGCCCCAGCAGGCGGACGAGCGCGGCGAGCTTTCGCACCAGCTCCGCGTTGCGTCGCACCGGCCTGCCGGGCGCCCAGCAGATGCTGTCCTCGAAGCCGACCCGCACCAGGGAGGCCCCCAACCCGATGGCCGCGGCCAAGAGGGTGAAGTCCTCCATCCCGTCGTGGATCACGCCCCAGGGCACCGTTGCGCTCATCAGGGAAGTCATGAAAAAAAGGCTTTTCGGGTCCGGGGCCAGGGTCCAATGAAACCCCAGGCAGAAGCAGATGGAGTAGGGCGGGGTGATGGCGCCCTCGGCGATGAGCGCCCGGGCGGCCGGCAGCATGCCCGAATCGAAGATCTCCAGCTCGGGAACGGTCCGGGTCTCCCGCATGCGCCGGGCCCAGTAACGGATGTCGGGCAGGCGGTTGATGTAGACCTCCTCGCCGAAGTTGACCGAGCCCATATTGAGCGAGGCCACCTCCGTGCGCGGGTCGTTCAGGGCGACGCAGCGCTCCTCCAGCGAGAGCGAGGTCAAACCGCCGGTCGATCCCTGGATCACGATGTCCGCGGCGGCGCGGATGCGGTCGAGCGTCTGCGAATAGGGCCCGATCTCCTCGGTCTGGACCCCCTTCGCGTCGCGCACATGCAGGTGGACCATGGATGCGCCGGCGCGGGCGCAGCGGATCACCTCGTCGGCCACCTGGCGCGGGGTCAGCGGGTTGACGGCCGGCGGGGTGACGCTGCGGCCGACCGGGGCAACGGCGATGATGATCTTGCGGGGAATGACGGCTGCCATCGAATCTTCCTTTGAACCGGCCGACGGGCGACGGGCCGACGGGCCGACCCGTTTCAATCCTGCACCTTGGTTATGCGCGCGATCCCCTTGTCCGTGAACTGGTCCATGGCGTCCCGGGCGATGGTGGAGAAGCTGTACATCACCGCCCCCTCCGCCCGCGCCTGGAACCAGTGCTTGACGCCCGGGGCGAGGGTGATCTGATCCCCCGGCCGCAGGAGGATCTCATGCCGCATGGTGTAGCAGTGCTCCTTGCCCTTGACGAGGAACCCCTCCTTGAATGTGTTCTCCCCCGGGATGTAGAAATAGACGGTGCCGGAGACGACCCGGACCGTCTCCTCCTTGCCCGGGTCGGTGCCGACCGGCGGGTGCCAGTGCTCGGGTTCGGTCTGGCCGGGAAAGAGCGCCAGCACCTTCACGCTGATCCGCTCGGTCTGGACGAGGGTCAGCACCTGCACCCCCTCCTGCGCAAGCCGGCTCAAAGCCGGCTCAGGCCGAAGTCGACCACTTCGATCCCACCGGCTTCCTTCGCGGTGATGCGGATCCCCGCTGCGCGGATCATTTCAGCCGCACGGTGCTTGGCGTTCTGCTGCTCCTGGCGTGTGATCATTTCTAAACCCTCGATCGCAGGGTGATGGATATCAACTGATCCTGATTAAGACATCCGGTGGAGGGCTGTCAACAGCCCCGAGAGGCCCCCCTCCGGAACTTGCGGGTTGAAACCCTCTTGTCGGTCGGGATATAACGCTGGTCGATTTAGACGGTCACAGCGCAGCGGTGTACGTTCAGGTAAACGGCGGACCGGTTTCGGGAACAGGGGCAGCGGGAACGTGTACGAGAACGAGAACGTGAACGGGGATGTGAAGAGGTGCGGATGGTCTTACGCGCCTGGAGGGGATAGGCGGCGGTGTCAAAATTCATCTATTCGCTGAGCCTCATCGCCTTTGGGCTCCTGCTGGGGGTCGTGATCCAGGTTCTGGCCGGACGGGGGTTGATCCGGCTGCCGCTGCCCACCGACCGGCTGCGCCGGCGCCTGCAGCAGATAGCTCTCCTCGGAATCAACCCGGTGGCCATCGTGGGGGCGATCTGGGCGATCCGGGCCCACGACATCAGCCTCGCCTTCCTGCCCTTCATCGGCTTTTTTTCCCTGCTGGCGGGCGGTCTCCTGGCGCTGGCCGCCGCACGTCTCATGGATCTGCCCCCCCGACGGGCCGGGGCCATGTTCGGGTGCGGCTCCTTCACCAACATCGGCTCGATCGGGGCCCTGGTCTGCTTTGTCTTTCTGGGTGAGGCCGGATTTGCGCTGG
>JALOOS010000241.1 GCA_025454275.1 Desulfobacterales bacterium
CCCTGCAGCAGGCCGCCGACGAGCTGGAGTCCACCCTGAGCGCCCTGGATCGCCGGGCGCGATCCGGGTCCCATCCTCCCGCCGCACCGTTTGCGGCGGCCAAAGGCTTGCTTATCTTCCCGGTTAAGGGTAAGATTGTAAAAAAGTTCGGGCCGTTCACCCACCCCACGCTGAATGTTCACGGGTTTCGCAGCGGCATCGAGATCGCAGCGGACCGCGGCGAGCCGGTGATGGCCGTACACGCCGGCCAGGTGGTATTCGCCGATTGGTTCAAGGGCTACGGGAACGTCCTCATCATCGACCACGGCCAGCACTACTACAGCGTCCACGCCTACCTGGAAGAGGTCTTCAAGCCGGTCGACAGCCCGGTTGAGGCCGGTGAGGTGGTCGCTACCGTCGGGGACTCGGGCGCGATGGGAACCCCCGGACTCTACTTCGAGCTGCGGCAACAGGACTCGCCGCTCGACCCGCTGGAGTGGCTGAGACGAAACTGACCCTTGCGCTCGAGGCGACGACCGCTCGCTGCAGGGGCGGCGTGGCTTCTCGGCCGGCGGCGAACAACACCGACCCGTCCAGGCCTCACCCACTGCCCGTGACGCCCCGGTCAGCGCCGGGGGGCTGGAAAAATACCGACAGCGCCTCGAACAACGGGGCACCCGGCCCCACGGCGGCGTTTCACGCCGGCCGCCGGAGCCGATCGATAAAAGGAGCGATCATATGAAGGGCATCATCAACCGGCCCGTGCGACTCTGGCTCGTCATGGTGACGGCCGCCGTCGTATGGATGGCGAGCGCCGGGTTCCAGAAAGCCAATTCAGCCAACCCGGATGAGCTTTACGACGGGCTGAAACTGTTTTCCGATGTCATCGAGCTGATCCAGCGCGAATACGTGGACGAGGTCGACCCGAAGGATCTCATCCAGAAGGCGATCCAGGGCATGGTGCAGGGGCTCGATCCCCACTCCTCCCTGCTGCCGCCCGATGCCTTCGAGGACCTTCAGATCGACACCAAGGGCAAGTTCACCGGCATCGGGATCCACATCACCATGCGCAACGGCTTCGTCACGGTCATCTCGCCGATCGAGGACACCCCGGCTCACAAGGCCGGGATCGAGGCCGGCGACCGCATCATCAAGGTCGACGGCCAGCTCGCCAGGGACCTGCGGGAGGCCGTGCGGATGATGCGGGGGCCCAAGGGGACCCAGGTGACGGTCACGATCATGCGCGACGGGATCAAGAAGCCCTTGGAATTCGAGCTGACCCGCGATGAGATCCCGATTCAGAGCGTAAAATCGATCCTGCTCAAACCGGGGTATGGATACATCCGCCTGTCCAATTTTACCGGGACCACCACCCAGGATTTCGAAAAGGCGCTCGAACGGCTGGAGGCCGAGGCCGCCCCCATGAAGGGGCTTATCTTCGATCTGCGCAACAACGGCGGCGGCCTGCTCAACCAGGCGATCAGCATCGCGGACATCTTCGTCGACAAGGGGCAGATTCTCTCCATCAAGGGCCGCGACAAGAAAAACACCAAGGTGTTCAACGCGACCCCCTCCGCCGTTGCCCGCACCTACCCGATCGTCGTGTTGATCAACGGCGGAACGGCGAGCGCCGCTGAGATCGTCGCCGGTGCGCTCCAGGACCACAAGCGCGCGCTCATCCTGGGGGCCGCCTCCTTCGGCAAGGGATCGGTGCAGACGGTGGAGACGCTGCGGGACGGATCGGGCCTGAAGCTCACGATTGCGCGCTACTACACCCCGAGCGGGCGTTCGATCCAGGCCAAGGGGATCGAGCCCGACATCGCACTGAAATTCAAACGCATGGACGCAGAGGATCCCTCCGAAAAAGAGGAGAGCCTCTTCAAAGAGAAGGACCTCGAGAACCACCTCGAAGCCGAAGGCGAGACCGAGAAGGCCCCCCCGCGCAAACCGCCGAAACAGGAGGCGGACCCCGGCAGCAGCATCAAGGATGCCGAATCCCGTGTGGGCCCGCTACGGATCGAGCAGCTGCAAACCGACAACCAGATCATGCGGGCGCTCGAGATCCTGACCGGATTCGACGTGCTCCGCCACATCAAGAGCTGATCGCGTCCGTCGCGCATCCGCATGGCTTCGCCCAAGACCAACCGCACGGGAAAACGGCGAGCCCGGCGCGGCCGCAGCAAAACGGCCAAGCGGCCGATGTGGAAGGTGCTGGCGGCGGTCACCGCCATAACCGTTATCGTCGCCGGCGCGGTCCTGCTGATGCGGGCCTGGGCACCGCCGGACAGACGTCCTGCCACCGCCGAGCGTCAGAAATCACCGGCGGGGGAGTCCGCCCCGTCCGCGCGCGCGCGCGGACCTGAGAAACAGTCCGCCCCCCGCCCGGCCCCGGCCCGGCCCCCCGAACGCCCGGCCGCGGCCGAGCGGCCGGCGCAGGCACCGCTTTATGAAGTGTTTCCCATGAGGCCCCCGGCACCCCCCGAAAACGGCGCCTTGCATGCAGCCATTCCACCGGCCCCACCGGAGCTGCCTGCGCTCAAGAAACGCCCGCGGGTCGCCATCATCATCGACGACATCGGCCACGACCGCGCGGCGGCCGAGAAACTGATCGCGCTCGATGCACCGCTCACCCTTGCCCTGCTGCCCCACAGCCCGCATCTGCATGCGATCGCGGAAAGCGCCCGCCGCAAGGGCCTCGAACTCATGCTGCACCTGCCGATGGAGCCCGTGGGCTACCCTGAGGTCGACCCGGGTCCCGGCACCCTCCTCGCCCGGATGGCCCCCGATGAGCTCCTGCAGGTGCTCGAGCGCAACCTGGACGCCGTGCCCCACATCCGCGGGGTGAACAACCACATGGGCTCGAAACTGACGGCTCAGGCCGAGCAGATGTATCAGATTTTCACCGTTCTCAAGAGACGCGGCCTGTATTTCATCGACAGCCGCACCACCGAGGAGAGCGTCTGCAAGCCCTCGGCCCGTTTGTTCCAGCTCCCGTTCGCGCAGCGGGATGTCTTTTTGGACCACCACCCGGAGCCGGCCTTCATCCGCCAGCAGCTGCGGGAGCTGATCCGGATCGCCCAGCGCCGGGGAGAGGCGGTGGGCATCGCCCATCCCTATCCGGCCACCTACCAGGTTTTAAAAGAGGAGCTGAGGTCTCTGCGCGAGAAGGTCGAGCTGGTGCCTGCTTCGCAGCTGACGCGTGCGGCAAGTTCGTAGCCCGCGGACGGATGCCGCCCCGGCGGGCCGACGAGGGGGAGGGAGGCCTTTCAAGTAAGTAAGGCGCCTTTTTGTGGGAGCGGCATCCCGCCCCGGCGGGACCGCGATCGGATCGTGGCTGGAGCCTACTCCACCGAAGTGCAGGCTACGAAGGCCGGGAGCCACTCCCACAAACCTGCCCTTACTTGTTGGCGCACCGCCGTCGCAGACGGCGTGCAACGCTAAACTGCAACAAAAGGGCCCGCGGTGCCGCGGCGGGCCTCACCAGGGTGAAACGACATTGGAAACCGACTCGCGCCCGGCGCAGGGCCCCGAACCCGACACCAGCCGACCCCTGGCGGATCCATCCCCGCTCTACGTTTCCTGACCAAGACCTACATCGAGTATGTCCGGCATCACTATCCGCAGATCGACCTCCCGTCCGTGCTCGCCGAGGCCGGCATGAGCCTCTACCAGGTCGAGGACCCGGCCCACTGGTTTTCCCAAGAGGCGGTGGACCGATTCCAGGAGGGTCTCGTCCGGAACACGGGGGATGCCGACATCTCGCGCAAGGTGGGCCGCTTCACGGCCCAGGCGCGCGCCGGGGGGGCGTTGCGCCAATACATGCTGGGGCTGATGAGCCCGGCCGGCATTTACCACCTGATGGAAAAAAACTACCCGCTGCTCAGCCGCGGGGCCGTCATCAAGGTCCGGAAATTGGGGCCGCGGCGGGTCGAAATCACCGCCACCCCGAAGCCCGGGGTGGCCGAGAAACCCTACCAGTGCGCCAACCGCACCGGTATTTTCGAAATGTTCCCGGCCTTGTTCACCAAGGAGCTGGCCGCGGTCGAGCACCCGGAGTGCTTTCACCGCGGCCAGGCCTGCTGCCGGTACATTGTCAGCTGGCGGCAGAGTGAGACGCTGCGCTGGCGCCGCCTGCGCAACCTCACGCTGCTCGCCGGCGTCCTGGCCTCCGGTGCGACCTACGGCCTCATGCCCTTCGGCCTGTGGGCCGTGATAAGCGCCGGCATGTCCATCGGCGTGGGCTTCTGCGCCTTCTGGTCCGAGCGGCTGGAAAAGCGGGGCATGATCAAGACGATCGAAGACCAGCGCCGGGCCGCGGAAGAGACCTTGCTCGAAAGCGAAACCCGCTACAACAATGCGATGCTGGTCCAGGAGATCGGGCAGGCCACCTCCACCATCATGGACATCGACCAGCTGATCCGCACGGTGATGGGCATCACCGAAAAACGACTGGGCTTCGACCGCGGCATGATCATGCTGGCGGATCGCAACCGCCGGCGGCTGCACTATGTGGCCGGCTTCGGCCTCACGCCGGTGCAGGAGCAGCTGCTGCGGGAGGCCCGGTTCAACCTCGACAATCCCGCCTCGAGGGGGATTTTCGTCCTCGCCATGCGCGAGCGCCGCCCCATTCTGGTGGACGATCTGCAGCACATCGAGAACACCCTCTCCCCCAAGAGCCTCGACATCGCGCGCAAGCTGGGCAGCGAGGCGTTGATTTGCGTGCCGATCATCTACGAAAACGACGCCCTGGGCATCCTGGCGGTCGACAACAGCACCTCCAAGCGCCCCTTGCAGCAAAGCGATGTGAGCATGCTGATCGGGGTGGCCTCCCAGCTGGCGGCCAGCATCGTGAACGCCCTGTCGTTCGAAAAGCTCCGCCAGAGCGAGAAAAAATACCGGGAACTGGTCGAAACCGCCAGCAGCGCGATTCTGCGGGTCAACCGCGAGGGCCGCATCACCTTCGTCAATGAGTTCGGCCAGCGCCTCCTCGGTTTGAGCGAGTCGGAGCTCGTCGGCAAGGAGGCGGCCCCGTTTATGATCCCGGCCGGCAGTTCGGGCTCCACGCGCTTCGAGGAGTTCGTCACCGAGATCTGCCGCGAGCCGCAGCCGCCGGCGGTGCGCGAAGTCCCCTATGCGCTGCACACGGGCAAGGTGGCCTGGCTGGCCTGGACCTACCGCCCGATCACCGACGATGCGGGCCGGTTTTCCGAGATGCTCTGCATCGGGAACGATATCACCGAATTGAAGCGCGCCGATCAGACGCGCCGGGAACTGCTCATCCAGCTGCAGCGGGCGCAAAAAATGGAGGCCATCGGAACCCTGGCCGGCGGGGTCGCCCACGACCTGAACAACATCCTCTCCGGGATCGTCAGCTACCCGGAGCTGCTCCTGATGGACCTGGCGGAGGACAGCCCGCTGCGCAAGCCGATCCTCACCATCAAAAAATCGGGCGAGCGGGCTGCCGCCATCGTTCAAGATCTCCTCACCCTCGCCCGCCGCGGAGTGGAGACCCCGGAGGTCATGAATCTGAATCAGGTGGTGACGGACTACCTCGCCAGCCCCGAATTCGCCAAACTCAAGCTCAACCATCCCGATGTGTCCGTGGACGTGGAGCTCGAGGGGCGGCTCCTGAACATGGTCGGCTCGCCGGCCCACATGTCGAAGACCCTTATGAACCTCGTCGTCAACGCGGCCGAAGCCATGCCGAACGGAGGCCGGGTGACCATCCGCACCGAGAACGACTATCGCGAGCGGCTGGTATCCGGATACAAGGAGCTGCTGCAGGGGGAGCTGGTGGTCCTGTCGGTAGCGGACACCGGCATCGGCATTCCGCCCGAGGACATCGAACGGATCTTCGAGCCGTTCTACACCAAGAAAACCATGGGTCGCAGCGGTACCGGCCTGGGCATGGCGGTGGTCTGGGGCTCCGTCAAGGATCACCGCGGCCATATCGACGTCAAGAGCCGGGTCGACCACGGCACCACCGTCACGCTTTTTTTCCCCGCGACCCGCTTGGAGATCCGGGAGCCGGAACAGGTGCAGCCGAATCAGCTCAAGGGCCGCGGGGAGCGGGTTCTGGTCGTGGACGACATCAAGGAGCAGCGCGAGATCGCCGGGGAGATCCTCACCAAGCTGGGGTATACGGTGGCGACCGCCGCCAGCGGCGAGGAGGCCCTGGACCACCTGCGGCGGCAACCGGTCGACCTGGTCGTCCTCGACATGATCATGGA
>JALOOS010000242.1 GCA_025454275.1 Desulfobacterales bacterium
CGCTCTCGCCCGGTTGGCGATGCAGACCGGCGCCGACTTCCTCATCAGCGGCAGCCTCACCTGGATCGGCCGTGACTTCAGCCTGGATGCGCGCCTTTCGGCCACGGCCGGGGACCGGCCGCCGCGGTTTTTTGCAGCGGTCGGGCAGGGGGTCGAGAACCTTCCGAACGCCGTCAAGAACCTGGCCCAGGAGATAGGACTCGTCCTGTTCCGGCGCGAGAGGGTCGTGGAGGTGGCCATCGAGGGCAGCCAGCGCATCGAGGCTGAGGCGATCCGCCGCGTCATCAAGACCCGGCCCGGCGACATCCTGCTGCCGAAGAACACGGCCGAGGACCTCCGGGCGGTTTACGGCATGGGCTACTTCACTTCGACGACATCCAGGTCGAGTCCCAGCCGCGGGCCGACGGGGTCGCCCTGGTGTTCAGGGTGACGGAGAAGCCCACCGTGCGTTCGGTCAACCTCGCCGGGGCGAACGCCATCGACAGCGAGGAGATCAAAAAAAGCCTCGGGCTGAAGAAGGGCGCCGTGCTGAACGATTTCACGATCCGCAACGACATCCGGCGGATCGAGGACATGTACCGTGAAAAGAACTACCACGATGTCCGCGTCACCCCTACCGTCACCCCTCAGCGGAACAACCAGGCCGATATAGAGTACACGATCGAAGAGGGCGACAAAAAGCTCATCAAGAAGATCGTCTTCATCGGCAACACGGCCTTCAGCGACCGCAAGCTGAAAGGCGAGATGGACAGCGCCGAAAAAAGCTGGCTCTCCTGGTTCACCTCCGCGGGGGACCTGAACCGCGACCTGCTCAACCAGGATGCCGGAAAGCTCACCGCCTTCTACCAGAACCAGGGCTACGTGCGCGCCCGGGTGGGTGAGCCTCAGGTCGACTTCGAGTCCGACGGGATCGTGGTCACCTTCCGGATCAGCGAAGGGCCGCGGTTCAAGGTGGGCAAGGTGGAGTTCACCGGCGACCTGCTCCTGCCCGCGGATCAGCTCCTGCAGCGGGTCAAGATCCACCGCGAGCCCTTCTTCAACCGCGAGACCCTGCGCAACGACGTCCTGAGCCTGACCGACCTTTACACGGACGACGGCTTTGCCTACGTGGATGTGGCCACCCGGGTGAACCAGAATGCCGAAACCCTGGTGGCCGACATCGTGTTCGCAATCGACAAGGGCCGGCAGGTCTACTTCGAGAAAATCCAGATCACCGGCAACACCAAGACGCGCGACAAGGTGATCCGCCGCGAGCTGAGGGTCCACGAGCAGGAGCTCTACGGCGGCCAGCGGCTGAAACGGAGCATCCGCAACCTGAACCGGCTCGATTATTTCGAAAACGTCAAGGTGGACACCGTCAAGGGCAGCGCCGATGACCGGATGCGGGCGACGGTCGAGGTGACCGAGAAAAGCACGGGGGCCTTCAGCGTCGGGGCGGGCTACTCCACGGTGGAGAACGCCTTTCTGACCGGCTCCGTCGCCGAACGCAACCTCTTCGGCCGCGGGCAGACCCTGGCCCTGCGCGGCATGCTGGGCACGAAGACCCAGCGCTACACCCTGAGCTTTACGGAACCCTGGCTCTTTGATATACCGCTCACGGCCGGGGCCGAGCTCTACAAATGGGAGATCGAATTCGACGATTACACCCGCGACAGCATCGGCGGAAAGCTCCGGCTCGGCTACCCGCTGTTCGAGTACGTGCGCGGCAATGTCATCTACACCCTGGACTTCGCCCGCATCGGCAATGTGGATGAGAATGCCTCCACTTCGATCAAGCAGGATGAGGGCCGTTTCACCAAGAGCAGCATCACGCTGCTCCCGCGCTACGACTCGCGCGACAGCCTCTTCAACGCCAAGGAGGGCTCGGTGCACAGCATCGAGTACGAGGTCGCCGGGTTGGGCGGCACGGTGGGCTTCAACAAGGTGGTCGGGGACACGGGGTGGTATCTCCCCCTGGTGTGGAAGTTCATCGGTGTCGCCCACGGACGGGCCGGGTACATCAAAGGGATCAGCGGAATGGACCTGCCGGACTACGAGAAGTTCTACCTGGGCGGGATCAACACGGTGCGCGGGTTCCGGCGCGATGATCTGGCGCCCGAACAGGGGGGCGGTCCGGTCGGCGGGGACTATTTCCTTCAAAGCAATCTCGAAATCAAATTCCCGCTGGTGGAAGACGCCGGCATCTACGGCATCATCTTTCAGGACTCCGGCATGGTCCGGCGCGAAGAGGACGCCTTCGACCTGGGCGAGATGCGCTACAGTGCGGGGCCCGAGATCCGCTGGCTCTCGCCCATCGGCCCGATCCGCATCGCCTACGGGTTCATTCTCAACCCGCGCAGTACGGACGGAAGCTCCGGGGCCTGGGAGTTCTCCATGGCCTCTTCCTTTTAGCAGGTTGTTGAAACACGAGCGAACGGCTGCCCGCCAGTGCGTGCGGCGATGAGCGCCGGATGGCGGGCATTTTTTCAGAAAGGGGTTGTTCAAGATGAAGATAGTCGCAAGGGGTTTGACCCATCTGGCAGTGCTGGGCTGTTTGCTGGCCGCCGGCACGGCGTTCGGCGCCGATCCGGTCAAAATCGGGGTCGTCGATCTGCAGAAGGTCCTCGAGGCGTCCAATGCGGGCAAGGCGGCTCAGAACGAGCTCAAGGTTCAGCGCGACAAGATGCAGGCCGATTTGAAGCAGCGCGGAACCGAGATCCAGGAGATCGAAAGCCGGATGAAGCGCGAATCCATGGTGATGAGCAAGGAGGCGCGCGAGCAGAAGGAGCGCGAGCACCGGATCAAGGTGAGCGATTTCCAGGCCATGCAGCGCAAGTACCAGTCCGACCTGCAGGAGGTGGAGCGCAAGCTGATGGGCGAGCTCCAGAAGGAGATCAGCGGGCTGGTCGCGGAGATGGCGAAGAAGGACGGTTTCACCTTGATCATCAGCAACATCGGCGTGATCTATTCCCAGCCGGCCATCGACCTGACCGACCGCCTGATCCAGGAGCTCAACGCCAGGCCTGCCAAGAAGCCCGGTCAATAGGGGCCGGCGCGCCGGTGCCCGGAGGAGCGGAATCATGGAGAGCGTCCTCGACATTCTGGCTATCATGCAGCGCCTGCCGCATCGCTACCCCTTCTTGCTGATCGACCGGGTGCTCCGGCTGACCGCCGGCGATGAGATCGTGGCGCTCAAAAACGTGACCATGAACGAGCCCTTTTTTCAGGGGCATTTCCCGGCCAAGCCGGTCATGCCGGGGGTCCTGATCATCGAGGCGCTGGCGCAGGCCGGGGGGGTTCTGGCCAGCGAGAGCCGCGGGCCGGAGCGGCGGGGCGAGATCATCTATTTCATGGGCATGGACGCGGTGCGTTTCCGCCGGCCGGTAGTCCCCGGCGACCAGCTCATCCTGGAGGCCAAGGTGCTGAAGATGCGCTCCCGGGTGGCCAAGATGGCCGGCCGGGCCCTCGTGGAGGGCCAAGTGGCGGCGGAGGCCGAGCTCATGGCCTCGTTCGGCGAGAGCCCCTGAACCGAGGCGGCCGGTGCCGGCCCCTCGCCTGCGGAAGGAGCCAGAAATATGGCGATCAGCCCCGAGCTGCTGGAGATTCTCGCCTGCCCCAAGTGCAAGGGCGAGATTCATCTCACGCCGGCCGAGGACGGCCTCGTCTGCGAGCGCTGCCGGCTGGTGTACGAGATCCGGGACGACATCCCCATCATGCTGATCGAAGAAGCCCGACCCCTGGCGGACGCGTGAGCGCGAACCGGGAAGACCTCCGGTATGAGCCTGCCCCGGCCGCCCGCACCCGCCAAGCTGGTCATCGGGGTTCTCCTGAAGGAG
>JALOOS010000243.1 GCA_025454275.1 Desulfobacterales bacterium
CAGCTGAACGCGTTTTTCGCGGGCAGCCGCTGCCTTTCCGCCTGCCAGTACGACCGGCGCAAGTTCACCTCGGACATCCTCCTGGACGTCCTGCTCATCCATCCGCTGGTGGCGGTCGGGGGCGAGGTGTACGAAAACTTCTATTACATGCCCCCCCAGGACTTCTTCGGAACCAGCCCCATCGACGCCAAGCTCGACAGCTGGCTGGAGAACCTGAAGGAGCGCAAGCGCGACGAGACCCAGATCCGCACGCTGACGCGCAAGCTGATGAAGACCCAGGAGGACGAGCGGCGGATGATCTCGCGCGAGCTCCACGACCGGGTGGGCCAGGACCTCTCCGGCATCAAAATGGCGCTGGAGACGCTCTTCGACCGGCACCCCGGCACCGCCGCCGAAATCAAGGCCAAGGCCACGCAGCTCAGCCGCCTGCTGGAGCGCACCATCTTCGCCGTGCGCGACCTGGCCTACGATCTGCGGCCGCCGGGGCTCGAGGAAATGGGCATCGTGCAGGCCCTGTCCATGTTCTGCGACGACTTTTCGGAGAAAACCGGCATCCGCACCGACTTCCACTCGGCGGGGGTCGAAAAGCTGAAGCCCGACTTCAACACCCAGATCAACCTTTACCGCATGATTCAGGAGGGGTTGAACAACATCCACAAACACGCCGAGGCCTCCCGGGCGGTCGTCAAGCTGACGGCCGCCTATCCGCACCTCATCCTACGGATCGAGGACAACGGCCGGGGATTCGACGTGGAGACGCGCGCGCGCGCGATCGACTCCGAAAAGCGCATGGGGCTGCGCAGCCTGCAGGAGCGGACCGACCTGCTGGGCGGCACCATGATCGTGGCCTCCAAGCTCGGGCAGGGGACCAAGATCCTCATCAAACTCCCTTACGCGGGGTAGCGCCATGACCCACAAGAAGACCATTCTGCTCGTGGACGACCACACCCTGTTCCGCGAGGGGCTGAAGGCGATCATCTGCCGCAACCCGCTCTACGAGGTCGTCGGGGAGACCGGCCGCGGCGACGCCGCGCTTCAGATGGCGCGCGCGCTGCGGCCCGATCTGGCGCTGGTGGACATCTCGCTGCCGGACCAGAGCGGCATCGAGGCGGCCCTGCAGTTGAAGAAGGCCCTGCCCAAGACCGCCGTCATGATGGTGACCATGCACTCCAAGGTCGACTACATCGTGAGCGCCTTCAAGGCCGGCGCCACCGGGTTCGTGACCAAGGACTCGGCGCCCGAACGGCTGCTGCAGGCCATCGACATCGTGCTCAAGGGCGAATATTTCCTGGACTCGGCCGTTTCCCAGAAGGTGGTTCAACGGCTGGCCGGCACCCGGGCCAACCCGAAATCGATGACGGACGCCGGCTACGAAACCCTCACGCCGCGCGAGCAGGAAATTTTCGCCTTCCTGGCCGAAGGACAATCGCTGAAACATATCGGCGACCGGTTGTTCATCAGCCCGAAGACGGTTGAAAACCATCGCTCCAGCATCATGCGCAAACTGGGCATCCACAGCAGCGTCGAGCTGGTCCGCTACGCCGCCAAGGTGGGGATCATCGACCTGGACCTCTGGAAGGAATAAGCTAGGCATTTCTCCCCGGTGGCTCCTCCTTTCTCCCTGTCCGGCAGGAAAACGTCACGGATCTCAGCCTTCTCCTCAGCGGAATGAGGTCGCTCCCCTATGGACAATTGTCGAGAATTGTTTGAAAAAAGGTTAAACCGCCGAGCGCGAAGATCGCGGGTGAAGTGCCGGATCGAACCCGCGGTGGGGAGTACGATCCACTGCATCGCACCGAAAAGGGAGGCGGGGAGAAATGATCGACACGACGGAGGACCTCTGCGATGTGGCGCGGCTGATACGCAGCATTCAACGGCTTGAGGGCAACCCGGACTGCTTCGGGGCGGCGCGCGGAAACTGCGAGCAGACCGTGTGTGCGTGGCGGGAATACTGCTTGAAGATTTCTCGCCCCCCGGCCGATTCCGATCCGGAGGATGCCAAGGAGTAGCGCAATCGTCACGAGGACCATCGGAGTGGATCCAGCCGCAGCAGGCGGCGGCAGGCGATAGACGGGCAAGCGGTCAAGCCGGAAATCGGTTTTGCAAAAGGAGGCCGGTGATGGAGAAACGATCCAACGAGCGACGCCGGATCAATACGCCGATCGTCTGCAGCCGCTTCCAGTCGCGCTGCGACGGCGAAGCCATCGACGGGCTGATGAAAAACTGCTGCTTGAGCGGTTTCTACGCAGAATTGCAGGAGCAGGTGAAGATGGGAACCATCCTCCTGGTCCGGGCCGGCGGGAACTCCTGCGGCTTTTCTGCGGAAGAGGGCTACCGATCGCTGGCCTTGGCGGAGGTGCGGTGGTCGCAGCCGAAGACGATTGAGGGAGAGGTCTGCTACGCGACGGGGCTGAAGTACCTGATGCCGTATTAGGGATGACGGCCCCTCCGCCGGCAGGGCGCCGTCGGCCGTGAAGACGTATCACCGGAAAGGAGGGTAAAGAGAGAATGAAAGCGGGGGTCCTTTTCGGCGGGGAGAAAGCGATTGTCATGCTGACCTCCTATGGGTCTCTGACCGATCCCAGTTTGGTCAGAAAACTCGCAGTCAAAGGAATTCACACGTACATCGCCTTCGGGGTGGAGATGGAGGAAGTCAAAAAAAAGTACGGCCGGCATTTTGACGTCATCCTGAAGGATCCGCAGCAGAGCGACGACCTGAGAATCCTCGACTATAACGGGCACCGCGCATTCCGGGATTTCGCGCCCACCCGAATCGGGCCGTCGGTCTACTACGAACCGTGACTCGAGGACCTCTTCCCGCGCTGAGGTCCGGGGAGGGAAGCCCATGCGCGGGCCATGATGTCATTGCACAAAGGAGGTGGCACCATGAAAGCGGGGATCTTTTTCACGGGATCAGGGCCGATCGTCGTATTGACGTCTTACGCCTCGCTGACCGCCCCCAATTTTGTGGAAAAGCTGGCGGCCAAGGGGATCGGCAAGTTCATCGCCTACGAAGTGGCGATGGAGGACGTCAAGAAAAAGTACGGCAAGCATTTCGAGGTCATCCTGAAGGACCTGCATCAGAGCGACGATCTGCGGGTACTGGACTACGACGGGCATCGCGTCTTCCGGAATTTCACCCTCAGCCAGCTCGGCCAGCCCATCTATCACGAGCCCTGACGGTCCGGAGGGGAGCGATCCGCCTGAAAGGAGGCTTCCATGCAAGAGACCCACGATCAAGTCATTAGCGAAAAGCATCTTCCGCGGGTCGGCGATACCGTGCGCAGCAAGAAATACGGCACGCCGTGGCGGGTGATCGAGAAAAAGGAGGTCTGGCTCAACACCAGCGACGACCCCGAGACGGGAGAATACCGCACCCTGCCGGCCATCTATCTCTGTTACTGGCGGGTGCAGGAAGGCAAAATGCCCGGAGTCGGCAGGATGCTCGGCTACGCCTACTCCCTGCACGACAATACGTTTGATGCCAACTGGGATCGGTTGAACTGATGCCGTGCGGCCGGCGGGCCCAGGGGCGGGCG
>JALOOS010000024.1 GCA_025454275.1 Desulfobacterales bacterium
CATGGCCACGATGCTGACGGCCGTGCCCAGGTCGTGGGGGATGCCGGCGGCGTTGCGGTAGTCCACGGCGCGCTTGCCGTTCCAGCTCTCGAAGACCGCGGCGGTGGCCATGCGCAGCTGCTCGTAGGGCTCGGCGGGGAAATCGCGGTTGGACATGCGGCGGAAAATTTTCCGGAACTCCGCGATGACTTCCTGGAGCTGCTCGGCGCTGAGCTCCGAGTCCACCTTGACGCCGGCCGTGCGGCGCGCTCGGGAGAGCACCGCTTCGAAGGGCTCGTCCGCCAGCCCCATGACCACGCTGCCGAACATCTGAATCAGGCGCCGGTAGGAGTCGAACACGAAGCGGGGGTTGGCCGTGAGCGCCATCATGCCTTGGCAGGTCTCTTCGTTCAACCCGATGTTGAGCACCGTGTCCATCATGCCGGGCATCGAAAACTTCGCCCCCGAGCGGCAGGAAACCAGCAACGGATGATGGGGGTCGCCGAACTTGCGGCCGGTCAGGGACTCCACCCTTTCCAGGGCGGTGATCGCCTGGTCCCACATGCCTTCGGGGAAGGCGCCGCCGCAGGCCAGATACTCGTTGCAGGCCTGGGTGGTGATCGTAAACCCCGGGGGGACCGGCACCCCGATCCGCACCATCTCGGCCAGGTTGGCCCCCTTGCCGCCCAGCAGTCCGCGAACCGCCTCGGACCCGCTGCCGGCGGCGGCCGCGGCCTGTTCGAGTTCGTCGAAGAGATAGACCCATTTTCGGTTCATCGTGTCCTCCCCCTGGGGCGATGTGGCGTCCGGCGGTGGGAATCGGTCCTCGTCCGCCAAGCGGCATCGGACGCACGGCCGCTGAGCGACAGTGTTACATCAGGGGCCGGCCGCAAGTCAATCCGAATTGGCGGCCCGAAAAAGCGGCGGGCGGCCCCGCCCGCCGGGGGCTTGAAGATTTCAGCCGGCCGGGGTAGTATTCGCTGCATCGCGTCCATTCCGATCCGACCAGAAGGAGACCGTCATGGAAACTGCCTGGGAAAAGCAGCTCGCCTGCGCCAGCCGCTGCCACCACTGCCAAGCCGACATGGGCCCGCGGGACGCCCGATTCCTTTCGGTCTGCGACCATCAGCCGATCTGCCGGGCCTGCAAGCAGACCGAAGAGCTGCGGCCGGACTACGCCGACCGCTCGAAGCAGATGATCGCCGAGTGCATCGCGGCAACCGGCCGACCCTACGGCGAGCCCGCCGGGTACTGCTTCCACCACTTCTGTCCCTTCACCTGCAAACTGCCCGGCTGAGCCCGCCGCCCCGGCCGGCAGGCAGCGGCCCGCAGCGTTGCAGCCAGCTGCGGCGGTTGTTGACAGGCGGCGCTCGACTTCCATAGGATGCCCGCGAAGGGTGCATACGGGCAAAACGACCATCGGGATTTCACCTGAACCGGAAAGGAGCCGCCCATGAAAGATGTCGTCATCGCCGCGGCGTGCCGAACCGCCATCGGGGCCTTCGGCGGAACCCTGCGGGACCTGCACGTGACCAAAATCGCCAGCGTCGCCATGAAGGCCGCCCTCGAACGCGCGGGGGTCGACCCCGCCCGGATCGACGACGTGCGCTTCGGCTGCTGCCTGGAGCCCGTCGACAGCATGAACATGACCCGCATCGCAGCGCTGATGGCGGGCATCCCCGAGACCGTGACGGCCGCCACCGTCAACCGCGTCTGCATTTCGGGCATGGAGGCCACCGTCTCCGGCATGGCCATGATCCAGGCCGGGATGGCCGATGTGGTCCTCGCCGGCGGTGCGGAGCACATGTCGGGCGCCGCCTATTCGGTCTTCAACGCCCGCTGGGGCTGCCGCCTGCAGGACCAGGAGTTCGTCGACAACATCATGCGCGGGCTGCACTGCGGCTCGCA
This sequence comes from Desulfobacterales bacterium, assembly GCA_025454275.1. GTDB lineage: Bacteria > Desulfobacterota > Desulfobacteria > Desulfobacterales > SpSt-501 > SpSt-501. Next base: position 1,888 of record JALOOS010000024.1, read on the forward strand.
CCTGCTGCCGCACCCGGAGACCGGGCCGGTCGATGCCTCGAAGCCGCCGCTCAGCCTGTTCAGGGGCAAGCCCTACATCATGGGCGCCACCGCCGAGTTCGTGGCCCAGCACTTGAACATCGGCCGCGAGGAGATGGACCAGGTGGCGCTGCGCAGCCACAACAACGTCGAGCGCGCCACGAAAAACGGGGACTTCAAAAACGAGATCGTGCCGGTCACGATCCCCCAGCGCAAGGGCGAGCCGATCGTCTTCGACAAGGACGAGCATTTCCGGCCCGGCATCACCATCGAGCAGCTGCGCAAGCTGCCGCCGGCCTTCGTGCCGCAGATCGGCACCGTCACGGCGGGAAACGCCAGCGGAATCAACGACGGTGCGGCCGCGATTTTGATCATGTCGGCCGACAGGGCGAAGGAGCTCGGCATCACGCCCCTGGCACGGATCCGGGCGGTCGGCCGCGGCGCCTGCCATCCCTCGGTGATGGGCCTATCGCCGGTGCCGGCCGTCAAGCACCTGATGGCGCGGAGCGGCCTGAAACTCGCCGATTTCGAGCTGATCGAAGTCAACGAAGCCTTCGCCGTCCAGTACCTGGCGGTGGAGCGGGAGCTCGGGCTGGACCGCGAGATCACCAATGTCAACGGTTCGGGCATCGGACTGGGGCATCCCGTCGGCGCCACCGGCGCGCGCATCCTGGTGACGCTGCTCCACGCCATGCAGGCGCGCGGCAAGAGCCTGGGGCTCGCCACCCTCTGCGGCGGAGGAGGGGTGTCGATGGCGTGCGCCATCGAACGGCTGTGACGGCCCCCTGAAAAGGCCCGCCTCACGTGGCGGCCGAACCTCCAGTGGAGCGCCGGCGGCCGCCACCGGGTGCGCCGGGCACTCCGATCGTCGGGCGCCTGCAGCCCGGAGCTTCTGCCAAAGGCGCCCGCTCATGCCAACCCCAACCACGATGGAGGGAACATGCGCAAGTTAACGGCAGTCATGGCGGTGGTGTGCGGATGCGTCGGCATCGTTGCCTGGACAGTGGCGGGGGCGGCCGACCTGGCGGAGGCGGACCGGCTCTTCGCCCAGGGTGGCCTGGAAAACCTGGAAAAATCGATCCCGCTTTACACCCGAGCGGCCACGCAGGAGCCGGGCAGCTTCGAGGCCCACTGGAAAACCGCCCGCGCCCATCGGGAATACGCCAACCTGGCCAAGCAGCGGGCGGTGCCGGATTGGAAAAACCGTTGCGCCGAGCACGGCAAAATCGGCATGCAGTATGCCCAGAAGGCCATCGACCTCCAGCCCGACAAACCCGACGGGCACTACTACTACGGGGTCAACGTCGGCATCTACTCCGACGGGGTGAGCATCGTGACGGCGCTCGCCGAGGGTCTCAAGGACAAGACCCAGGGAAGTTTCGAAAAGGCCTACGCGATCGACAAGACCTATAAACAGGGGGGGCCCATGCTCTCCCTGGGGCGCTTCTGGACCGTGCTGCCCTGGCCGATGCGCGACCGGCAGAAGGCGCTCGGCTACTTCCGCGAGTACCAGAAGGCAGGCTTCTTCGACGCCAACGTCGAGGCCCACCTCTTCCTGGCCGAGCTGCTGATCCAAATCGGCGGAGAGGAGAACAAGAAAGAGGCCCGCGGTTATCTCAACACCGCCGCCCAGTCCGCGGACCCCTATTTCAAGGAGTGGGCCACCCGGCTGCTGGCGGAGCTCTCCTGATCGTTGAAACGGTGTCTGACATGGGCCGCGGTTCTGCTGGCGCTGGCCGCTGCGCTCCTGGCGGCGGCCTGGTTCGGCCGCGACCGGCTGTTGGCGCCGCCGATCGAAGCGCTGATCCGGGAGGTCCTGCGGGAGGAGACGGGGCTCGAGGTGGCGATCGAGGCCATCTCAGGCTCCTATCTGCGGGACGTTGAGATCCGTGGTCTGAAGACGGTCCAACCCGCAGCGACCGGCCCGGTCGCGAGCTTATCTGTCCAACGCATCCATCTGCGCTACCGCCTGCCCGCGCTGCTCCAGGGGGTGGATCGCTTTCTGGCCACAGCCTCCATTGCGGCCGAAGCCCCGCAGCTTGCCATCGATCTCGACCGCTTGGCAGATCGCCCCCCGGAGGCGGCGGCCGGCGAGCGGCCGCCGGCCCTGCCCGCCGTCCTGCCGGGTTTGCAGATCAGCGACGGAAGGCTGGTTCTATCCTCTGGGTCCCTCCTTGCCCGCGTCGAGGGCATCTCCCTTGCATCCTCAACAGCGGCCGGCCCCCGCCTGGCGGTCGAGCTGACCGCCGGCCGGCTGGAGGCCGCCCGGCGCCCGCACCCCGACGCCGGCTTCGCGCCGGTGCTGGCCGGCCAACTCCGGCTGCGCACCCAGGCCCCATGGCCGCCACCGGCCCGGGGCCATGCCGTCGACCGGATGCACCTCGAGTTCTCGGGCCGCTGCCCGGCCGACGATGCGCCGGTCCGCGTGCAGGCGGCGGCCGCTCTTCACGACAGCCAGCTAAACATCGACCGGCTGGAGGTTGCCGCCGGCCGCAGCCGGCTGCTCGTGACCGAAGCGGGCGCCCCCTGGGAGGGAATCGTCGCCGGCGACCCCTGGAGCTTGCTTGCGACCGCCGCAGGATCGCTCGCATTCACCTCCGAGGAGATCCCCCGCCTGTTGGCCATGATCGGACGGGCAATCCCCGCGGGCGGTCCGCCCGCTCCGGAGCACCGCCTCGCCCTGCAAGGCCGGCTGGAGGCGGGGGTCCTGCGGATGGCCGCGGCCGAGCTGATCGCCGGCGAGGCCGCCATCCGCGTCACCGATCTCGAAACGCGGATAGATCCCGGCGCACTCGATTCGCCGCTGGCGGCGAACCTGACGGCCGACGTGCCCGATCTCGGCGCGCTCGCCCCGATCTTCAACGGCCCGGCGCTGGCGGGGCGCCTTGCGGCGGAGATCCGTTTGAGCGGTACGCTGGGGGCCCCCCAGGGCCGCGGCGAGGTCTCGGTGCGGGAGCTTGCGGTCGCGGGCGCCCCCCTTGGAAACCTGCGCCTGCGCGTGCAGGCCGCGCAGCAGGAGGTCCGCATCGAGTCGATCGAGCTCGCCCGAGGTCAGGACCTGTTTTCAGCCAGGGGCGTGTTGCGACTGCCCGAACGACGGCTGGAGGAGGGCCGGGTGGAGTTCTCGCTGGGGGACATCGGCGCCGGCCTCAGAGGATTGCCCGTTGGGTGGGACATCTTCGCCGGATGGCCGATCGCGGGGCGGCTGCGCGGATCGGCCGCCATCGCCGGGCCCTGGCTCGACCCGGACGGGGAGCTTGCGCTGGAGGTTCACAACCTCGCGCTTCGCGGCCGACCGCTGGGCAGCGGAACCTGCCGGCTGCGCAAGAAGGCTCGCGAGATTGCGGCCGATCCGATCACGCTGATCCACGGCGCCGACCGCCTCTTCCTGCAGGGCCGCTTCGACTTCGCCGCACAACGCTTCGGCGCCGTTCGGCTCGAGCTGGCGGCCGCCGAGATCGCCCCCTATCTGGCGGCGTTTAACCTCGCCACCCCGCAACTATCCGGGCCGCTGAGACTCAGGCTCGAGGGGTCCGGTCCCCTGCGGGAACCGGATGTTACACTGGAGGCGTTCCTGGGCCGACTTCAATCCGGCGGCTGGACCCTGGGCGAGAGCCGGGTTGAGGCGGCGGGGGCCAGGGGCCGGATTCGTTTCGAGCGCATCGAGAGCCGGACACCCATCGGCAAGCTGCATCTTTCCGGCGACGTGGCGGCGAGCCCCGCGGCCGGGGGGTTCACCGCCACCATGGACCGGTTGGATCTCAGCGGCGATATTCCGCTGGCCCTGACCCGTCCCGCCACGCTGCACTATACCTCCGCCGGGGAGGTGACCATTTCCGACCTCGATGCGACCGGTCCCCATGGCCGGCTTGCCGTGCAGGGGACCGCCGCGCTCCGCGGACGATCCGACCTCACCGTGCACCTGCGCGACGTCTCGGGCCGCGGCTGGCTGCCGCGGCTCACCGGCCTGCCGATCGGCATCGAGGGGCTCGATGCGACCCTGCGGGCGGCAGGCACTCTGTCGGCACCCGTGATCTCCGCCGCCGGCGCGCTGCGGCACGTGCAATTGGGGCCGGGCGCCGGCGCCGGCACCGGTCGTTTCGAGCTCGCCTTTTCACAAGGCAAGCTGCAGATTCAGACGATCGAGCTGAGCGCAGCCGGGGGCAACTCCCTGCGCCTGGCAGGAGTCCTGCCCGTATCCCCTGCCCTCTCCCCCGCCCTGGCCCCCGGGCCTCTCAGCCTGCAGGCGGACCTCAGCCTCCCCGGGCAAGAGGTCGTGCGCGCGCTCGCCCCCTCCTGGCCGTTTGTTGCGGGCAGCCTCCACGCAGAGCTCAAGGTGGAGGGGAGCTGGCAGAACCCCAACGGCACACTGCACTGGACCGGCCGCGACCTGGCGACCGCCGATGATGCCGGGTGGCCGCCGGGACCGTATCAGGCCGCTGGCGCAGTGGCCCTGCACGAACGCCGCTTGACGCTCGATGCGCTCCGACTCAACGGGCCGACGGCCGCACTCGAAGCGCAGGGGGAGCTTACCGAACTGGCGGCCGCGCCGGATTTGATCTCCGGCCGCAGCGACGGCCGCCACGGGCGGGTCTCCCTGAGGGCCGCGCTGCGCATCGATGAGCTCGGCTGGGCGGCCCGGGCCCTCGCAGGGGTGCGCCGCTCCGCCGGGCGGATCGAGGCCGAAGCCCTGCTCGCAGGCACGCTCGCGAATCCGGAGCTCAAGGCCGAACTGCGCCTGATCGACGGGGAGATCCGGACGGAGGCGGACCTGCCGCCGCTCAACCACCTCGGGCTGGAGGCCGGGTTCGGCGGCCGGCGCCTTGAGATCCGCTCCCTGCAGGGAGAGGCGGGGGGAGCCCTCTTCCGCATCGCGGGCGAGGTGGGTCCCGGCCCCTCGGAGACCGCGGAGGCCGCGCTGCGGTTGGAGGGCGACAACCTCCTGCTCTACCGCAGCGAGACCGTAACCCTGCGGGCCGACACCCGCTTGAGCCTCTCGGGCCCTCTCTCCGCCCCGACCCTGAGCGGGACTCTCGCGATCACGGATGGAGGGCTTTCGACCCGCTGGCGGTTCCTGGACACGTTTCTGACCCCCGGGCGGCCGGCTTCCGAAAGCGGCCTGCGTCTCTTCTCCCTCCAGACCCCTCCCTTCCGGGACATGCGCTTCCAGGTCCGGATTTCGTCGAAAGCGCCCTTCCGGATGCGCACCAATGTGGCCCGGGGGCAAGTGCGGCCCGACCTGCTCCTCGCGGGGAGCGGGGAGTCTCCCGTGCTGACCGGGGTGGTGTACGTCGACCCCGGCCGGCTCTCCCTGCCCTCCACCACCCTGAAGGTCGAATCCGGTCTGATCCGGTTCCTGCCCTCCGACCCCGAACGGCCGGTGGTCCACCTGACGGGTTCGGCACGGGTATACGGCTATGACATCACCCTGCGGGTCGAGGGCCCTTACGACGCCCCGGAAATCTTCCTCTCCTCGGTCCCTCCGCTAGCGCACGAGGAGCTGCTGTGGATGCTCCTGACCGGGGAGCCGCCCCGGCAGGCGGCGGCTCTTGCCGAAAGCCAGCAAGCCGGCATGAAGGTGGCGGTCTATGTCGGCCGGGATTTTATCACGCACTGGCTGGAATCCGCCTTGCCCGAATCGGATGAGACCGTTCTGGACCGGCTGGATGTCGAAGTGGGCCGATCGGTCAGCCGCTCCGGGCAGCAGACCATCGAGGCCCAGTTTCGCCTGGCGGAGGGGTTCATTCGCCGCGGCGAGGCCCTCTATCTGGTGGGCGAGAAAGACATATATGACACCTATAACATGGGGATCCGATTGGTGTTCAGGTTTCAATGAGAAACGCCGATACCCGCATGCGTGCGAGTTTCCCGTTGCGCGCCGTCCCGCGCTCGCTGCGACCTGCGGTGGATAGGCCCCGTGACGCGGCATTCGCGCGCCGTGATCGCCGGCGGGCGGCGATCACGGCGCCCCGGATCCTTTTTGGCCTGCTGGTGCGACTCCTTAGTTCCGCCGCCCGCATCCGTTTACCATCAGGACCGCCTCACCGCCGCGCTTCCGGGCTGATCGCAATGTGGTTCGCGGGGGTGGCCGCGCTGCCATGTGCAGCGAGCCCCGCCGCCGAGCCGCCGGCGGTCGAGATCCGCTTCGAGGGTCGCCGCGGGCTGGGAGAGGCGGCGCTGCGCAAGGCGGCCGAGGAGGAGCTCGCCGCTTTCGGCCAAAAGGGATTTCGCCGCGCCGATGTCGATGATGCCGCCCATCGGATGGAGCTTGCCTACCGGCAGGCCGGGTTTGCCTTCGCCATGGTCGAATATCGCATCGAAGAGGAGCCGCAACGAATCCACGTGACCTTCGCGATCACCGAGGGGCCGCGGGTAGTGCTGGAGAGGGTCGAGCCGGCGGGCAACTCGGCCTTCGACGACCAGGAGCTCCGGCGTTTTTTCGAACCGGAGCGAAAACCCCTGCTCGACACGGCCCCTCCCGTGTTCATACGCAACGAGGTCCTGGCGGCGGTGGCGGCGATCACCGAACGCTACCGGGACAAGGGCTATCTCGACATCGCCATCGACGCTCCCGAGATCCGCTTCTCGGTGGACCGCTCGCGGGCCACCGTGCATCTCTCGATTCGCGAGGGCCCGCGCTATTTCATCCGCGAGATCATTTGGGAGGGAGAGTCCCCGGAGGAGACCCGAAAACCGCTTGCGTCCCTGCGGGAGGAACTCACAGGCCAGCCCATGATCGCACGCCGCCGGGGCCTTCTGCAAAACCGCATCGAGGAGATTTTTGCCGAGCAGGGCTTCCCGGACGCCTCCGCGGCCGTGCGGCAGGTATCCGCCGGCGAGGACGGGGCCGTCGTTCTGGCAGTGGAAATCACCAGCGGGGAGGCCGTTGCGATCCGGGAGGTAACGGTCAGCGGCAACGAGCGGACGCGGGAGAGCTTCATCCGTAACCGGGTCCGGATGCAGCCGGGGGAGCGCTACAGCCGCACCGCCGAGCGTGAGACGTTCCGGGAGCTCTATCGCACCGGCCTCTTTTCCAATGTCTTAGTGGCCCTGGCCGAGGAAAAGGGGCCGCAGCGGGCGCTGTCCGTGGTGGTGGTCGAAGCCCCTGCACGCGAGGTTTTTGTCGAACCCGGCTGGGGCTCCTACGAGCTGCTGCGCCTGCGGGTCGGTTTCCGTGAGAACAACCTGCTGGGCTACGGCGTCCATCTCGGCACCGACGCCAAGGTCTCTGTTAAGGACCAGGGGCTGAACGCCAACCTGACCGACCCCTTTTTTCTCGACACGCAGACGAACGCGAGTCTGGCGGGTTTTTTCACCCATCGGGAGGAACCCTCCTTCACCCAGCAGGAGCTCGGGGGGTCGCTCTTTTTCAGCCGCAAGCTCGCGGAGCACCTCACGGCGACGGTGGGCTACCGGCTGAAGACCGTATCGCTCTCACAGGTCGACGCCGAGGAGATCGCCGAGGCCGCTGACCGCGACTATGACCTCGGCAGCGTCAAGGCGCTCGCCACGTATGACGATCGGGACAACATCTTTTTCCCGACGCGCGGCGGGCGCGGCACCTTCTCGGTGGAATTCGCCGACCCGGCCTTGGGCGGGGACGTCGGCTTCACGCGTTTGGCCGCCGGAGTCCGCGCCTTCTTTCAACTCGCGCCCTCCACGGTTCTCGGGCTGCGCTACGACACCGGCCTGATCCTGCCCGCGGCCGGCGAGGTTGCCGTGCCGGTTTCGGAGCGGTTTTTCAACGGCGGGGAGAACACGGTGCGCAGCTTCCGGCAGTCCGAGCTCGGGCCCGTGGACGAGACCGGCAAACCGACCGGCGGGCTGGCCTACAACGTGCTGGGCGTCGAGCTGCGCCAGCGGATTATCGGCAATTTCATCGGAACCGTGTTCCTCGATCTGGGCAACGTGGCGCCCAACCGCGCGCCGTCGGAAAGCGGCCGATCGGCCTACGACAGCCGCTCGCAGATCATCTCCGATACGTTTTCCGACTACTTCAAAGAGCTCCGGCCGGGGGTCGGCTTCGGTCTGCAATACATGCTGCCGGTCGGGCCGGCGCGGCTCGATCTGGCCTTCAACCCCGACCGGGACGCCCAGCGGGATGAGGACCGCTTCGCGGTTCATTTCAGCGTGGGCATGGCGTTCTGAACCCCGTTGCGAACCGGGGTTGCGGATCAGGCGTCGGAGGCCGCGGGGGCGTCCTTCTCCGGGCTTGCGCCCTTGACGCGCTTCTTGAGCTCGCCCTGCATTCGGACGACCACCCGTTCGGTCGTCGGCTTGCGGTAAAGCGTTTTCTGATGGAGGCTTTTCGCCGGGCAGGTCTCCACGCACACCCCGCAGTAGACGCAAGCGAAGGGGTCGTAGGTCCACATCGCGGCCTTGCGCTCCACCGCGATGCACTGCGAGGGGCATTTCACCGCGCAGGTGCCGCAGAAGAGGCAGCGCTGGATATCGTTCAGCAGCTCGCCGCGTACCCGGTCGAAGGTCTCCCGCACGTCGCGCGGGTACAGCCGGGTCGACTTTCTGCCCGCCAGGTTGCGCAGGATGTTCGTCGTCATCTTGAACATGGGTCGAAGCCTCCCGTCGGATCGATTCGCGTGCGGCCCGGGTGCAAACCCGAGCGCGGGCCTCCGGCGCCCTGCTCCGCGATGGCCTCGCCCGAGGCCCAAGATCAAGGCGCGCGGCGCTCCCGCCGAGCGCGGCGTACTCCCTGTACGCCAAGCGAGCGCGGGGCGGCTGCGCAACGCCCCAGC
>JALOOS010000025.1 GCA_025454275.1 Desulfobacterales bacterium
GGCGAGGCGGCGCTCCGCGGCGATCTGGACCTCGCCGAATTGGGCCGGCTGCCCGATGAGGGGGTCATCCGGAAATTGTCCGCCCTGCCCGGGATCGGGGTCTGGACGGCCGAGATGCTTCTGATTTTTTCTCTCTGCCGGCCGGATGTCGTCAGCTGGGGGGACCTGGCCATCCGGCGCGGCATGATGCGGTTGTACGGGCTCAAGGAGCTTTCCCGGCCTCGATTCGACCGGTTCCGCAAACGGTACTCGCCCTACGGATCGGTCGCCTCCCTCTACCTGTGGGCCGTGTCGGCCGAGGAGACATGACGAGGGCGCCTGGCGGCGCCCCGGCCTAATACGTCAGTTCCTGCTCGTTCACCTTGGTTCGGAAGACGGTGTAGGCCCAGATCTGGTAGGCCAGCACCACGGGCACGAAAACGGCGACCACCGCCAGCATGATCTTGAGCGTCAGGGGGCTGGAGGAGGCGTTGTAGGCCGTTAGGCTCCATTTCGGGTCCAGGCTCGACGGAAACAGGTTCGGGTAGAGGCCGATCACCCCGAAAAAGGTGGCCCCCACGATTGTGAGAGCCGATGCGAACCACGCCTTGAAATGGGCGCCCTTGGCCATGAACACCCGGCTGCCCAGAAGCCCCGCCACCGTCAGCAGCACCACGATGAACAGGATGGGATTGCCCAGGTAGTTGTCGTAAAGGTTCGTTGCGAACCAGGTGTGGACCAGAAAGACCACGGCCGCCACCAGCAGCACCGGCCAGATTCGGGTCGCGGCGCGCACGGCGCTTTCATGCAGGCCGCCCCCGCTCTTGATGGCCAGCCAGATAGCGCCGTGATGGACGAAGAGCAGCACGAACAGGATGCCCCCCAGCAGGCCGTAGGGATTGAAAAGGGTCAAAACGGTGCCCTGGAAGATCCCCTTTTCGTCGATCGGGATTCCCTGGAAAATGTTGGCGAAGGCCACCCCGAAAAGCAGCGCCGGCAGGAAGCTGCCGAGAAAGATGCAGGCGTCCCATATCTTGGTCCAGCGGGGATCGTCGAGCTTGCCGCGGAACTCGAAGGAGACTCCGCGGATGATGAGGCCGAAGAGGATCAAGAGCAGGGCGGTGTAAAGAGAAGAAAACATCACCGCGTAGACGAGGGGAAAGGCCGCAAAGGTCACCCCGCCCGCGGTGATCAGCCACACCTGGTTGCCGTCCCAGAGCGGCCCCATGGCGTTGATCATCATGGCGTTGATCATCACACGCTTGCGGGTCTCGTCCGTTCCCAGGAAGGGGTAAAGGGTGCCGATGCCGAGGTCGAAACCGTCGGTCATGAAGAACACGGCCCAGAGCAGACCCCAGATGAAAAACCATATCGTTTGCAGTTCCATCGGTCGTTCTCCTGTTGTGCCGCCGTTTGAGGGTTGGCGCGAGCGCTTGATTCAGGCCGCCGCCGGACGGACGGCGGTCCGGGGTCGGACATCGCCCGTCCCATCATCGATCTCCGGGCCCTTGCGGGCGTACTTGGCGATCAGCGAAAAGCCCGCCACCCCCAGCAGCGTGTAGACCAGCACGAACCCGGCAAGGGAGAGGGCCACCTGCGTGGCGGAGACGGGGGAGACCGCCTCCGAGGTGCGGATCAGCCCGTACACGATCCAGGGCTGCCGGCCCACCTCCGTCAGCAGCCAGCCGAGCTGCACCGCCAGGTAGGGCAGCGGGATGGCGTAGAGCATGGCCTTCAGATAGAGCGGACTCTCCAGGAGCTTGTTGCGCTTGAACATCCCGATGACGGTCAAGAGGATGAACACGCACCCCAGCCCCACCATGCCCTTGAAGGCGAAGCTTGTCAGCAGCACCGGCGGGCGTTCATCCGGCGGGAAATCCCTCAGCCCCTTGATTTCGGCATCGATGTCGTGCTTGGTGAGCAGGCTCAAGGCGCCGGGGATGGCACCGATTTCAATCGCATTGCGCCCGTTGGCCTCATCCGGCCAGGCGAACAGGTAGACCGGAGCGCGCCTCTGGGTCACCCAGAGCGACTCCATGGCGGCCAGCTTGGTGGGCTGCTTTTCGGCCACCACCACCCCGTTGAGATCCCCCAGGATGAAGACCAGCAGCGAGGCGGCCAACCCGAACGGCAGGGCGATCCTGAAGGAGCGGGTGAAGAAATCGACATGGCGTTTGCGCAGCAGGTGATAGGCGCTGATCCCCATGACGAAAAACGCAGCCAGGACGTAGGCTGCCGTGGCCGTGTGGATGAACTTCACGATGGCGAACTTCTGGGTGACCACGGCGAGGAAATCGGTCAGCTCGGCCCGCCCGTCGCGGAGGACGAAGCCGACGGGGCTCTGCATCCAGGCGTTGGCGATCAGGATCCAGACGGCCGAAAGGTTCGACCCGATCGCCACCAGCCAAGCCACGGCGGCGTGGGCCTTCTTGGAGAGCTTTTTCCACCCGAAGATCCAGATGCCGATGAAGGTCGACTCGAGGAAGAAGGCCGCGGTCGCCTCGATCGCCAGGATCGAGCCGAAAATGTCGCCCACGTAGGCGGAGTAGACGGACCAGTTGGTCCCGAACTGGAATTCCAGGGTGATGCCGGTGACGACCCCCACGGCGAAGTTGATCAAAAAGAGCTTGCCCCAGAACTTGGTCATCTTGAGGTAGGTCTCGTCCCCGGTCCTCACGTAACGGGTTTCCATCCAGGCCACCAGGATGGATAGCCCCAGGGTCAGGGGGACGAAGAGAAAGTGAAACATGGTGGTGGCGGCAAACTGCAGTCTCGAAAGAAGCAATGCGTCCATATCACCTCCTTTGTTTTAGGGGGGCGGGTTGCGGTGCTGCGCCTTCAGCGGAGCGGATCAGCTCGGCGATGCAGGTGTCCCTCGCCGCCAGGTCGGAGAAGCGGGCCCGGCGCAGCGTCTCCCGCAGCTGGGCCCGGGCCTTCTCCCACACGAGGTGCACGGCGCAGGAGGTGCTGCGATGGCATGTTTCCGGGTGGGCCACGCAGTCGTTGAGGAAGATCTCCCCGATCACGGCCTCGACCACGTCCAAGAGGGTCAGGTTGTGGGGCGGGACCATCAGCCGGTAGCCGCCGCCGGCACCCTGCACGATTTCGATGATCCCCGCCTGGGAGAGCTGCCGGGCGATTTTACCCAGAAACTGGCCCGGGATATCCATGGCGGCGGCAACCTCACTGCGTTTTGCCAGCACCCCTCTGCCCTGAATGGAAAGGTAAAGAGCGCATCGTATCGCGTATTCGCCGGCCCGGGTGAGTCGCATGGGGGCACCAAAACAGGACAAATAGGATTATATTTGTCCGATATAATAAGCCGAGATCCATGTCAAGCCGTATTTTTTTGCGGCTATGCCATCCGGCGGAACAACCGGAGATAGCCCCCATCGGTCCGGATAAGCTCGGCGTGCGATCCGACCGCCTCAATCCGCCCCTTCTCCATGAAGGCCACCTGATCCAACCGGTGAAAGTCGATCAGCCGGTGGGTGATGATCAGCAGGGTCCGCTTTCCGGCGTGCTCGAGCAGACCCTGAATCACGGCCGCTTCGGTGATCTTGTCGAGCCCTTCGGTGGGCTCGTCCAGGACCCATACCGGCGCGTCGTGCAGCACGGCGCGCGCAAGTGCCAGCCGGCGCGCCTCGCCCCCGGAGAGGCGCCGCCCCCCCTCCCCCACCCATGTATCCAACCCCTCTGGCAGCGAGCGCACGAGCCCCGCCAGGTGCACCGCCTCCAGGGCATGCCACAAGGCGGCCTCCTCGGCGGCGGGAGCGGCAATCCTCAAGTTGGCGGCGAGGGTGGCATTGAAGATGTGGGCCTGCTGGGAAATCACGGTCATGGTGCGGCGCAGCTGGGCCTGGGTGAACTCGCGCACGTCCCGCCCGCCGATGCGGATGCACCCTTCGTCGGGATCCCAGTGGCGGGCCAGGAGGTGGACCAGGGTGGACTTACCGCACCCGGTCTCTCCCACCAGCGCGGTCCGGCGGCCCTGCGCCAGGAGCAGGTCCACTCCTTCAAGGGCCGGGACCCCGCCGGGGGGATAGGCGAAGCGGATCTTTTCAAACGCAACATCGAAGCCGTCGGGCGGGTCGGGGGCGGTTTCCGGAAAGCGCACGGCGGGCGCAAGGGAGGTGATCGCGTAAATGCGTTCGGCGGCCTGCCGGGTGCGCCCCAGCTGCTGGAAGGCGTGGGAGAGCGGCGCCGCTGCTTCGAATGCGGTCCAGACCGCCAGCACCAGGCAGGCCAGAAATTCCCCCGCCAGGGCCCCCGACTCCACAAGCCCGATCCCGATAAGCAAAACGACCCCGACGGCCGACCCAGCGAGTGCGGTGATCCCGGCGGAGCTGAGGCCGCGGACCCGGCTCACCCGCTGCTGGAGCCGCAGCAGCCGGAGGTGCCGCCCGCGGCACTCCTCCAGGTGCCGGGGCAGAGCGCCGAAGACGATCAGCTCCGTCACCCCCTGCAGCCCCTCGATGATCCCGGCGCGCAGCTCCGCGCCCTCTTCCGCGAGCCTCCGCCCGGGCTCCATGGCCGCCGCGAATGCGGCCCACGGCACCGCCGCTGCGGCAGCGGTCAGGATGCCGCCGGCCGCCGCGGCCAGGAGCGCATCGAAGAGACCGAGGAACCCCACCAGCCCCGCGATGATCACGAGGGCGGAGACCGCCGGCGAAACGATCCGCACATAGAGGTTGTCCAGCGCGTCGATGTCGGAGACCAGGCGGCTTAGAATGTCGCCGCTGCGGTAAGGCAGCAGGCATGCCGGCGCCAGGGGCTCCAGGGCCTCGTAGAACCGGACCCGCAATGTCTTCAGGATGCGGAAGGTGGCGTCGTGGGCGAGCAGGCGTTCGGCGTAGCGGGCGGCGATCCGGGTGAAGGCAAAAAGGCGAATCCCCACGCTCGGCAGGGCGATGTTGAAGGCCCGGGCGGTGCCGGCGCCGAGCCCGGCGATGGCGGCGGCCGCGAGAAACCAGCCGGCGAGCGCCAGCAGTCCCACGGCGGCCGTCATGGCCGCCGCAGCCGCCAGGGTCCCGAGGAGCAGGCGCGGCCAATGGGGCCGGAAGTGGCGCAGAAAGGGCGAAAACACCGTCAGCAGGCGCATGGCCTCACCCCCCGGACCCCCATTCGTGCCGGACCTGCAGGAACCGCGACAGCATCCCGCCGGAATCGGCCAGCTCCCTGAAAGGGCCCTGCTCGACCACCGATCCGGCGTCCAGCACCGCGATATGGTCGACCGTCTGCAGGCGGCCGAGGCGGTGGGTCATGAGAACAAGGGAGCGGCCCCGGCAGAACGCGAAGACCGCCTCCATGATCCGCTCCTCGGCGGCGCTGTCCAGGCCGGCCGTCGGTTCATCCAGGAGCAGGAGCGGCGCATTTTTGAGAAAGGCCCGCGCCAGGGCCACCTGCTGGGCCTGGCCGCGCGAGAGGCCGGCACCGCCCTCAGCGACCGGGGTGTCGAGCCCTTGGGGCAGGCCGCCCGCAAACCGCTCGACCCCCGCGGCCCGCGCCGCCTCCTCCACCGCCGCGGCCGGCGCCCGGGGGTCGCCGGTCCGGATGTTCTCGCGGATGGTCCCGCGAAAGAGCACCGGGTGCTGCCCGACCCAGGAGAGATGACGCCGCCAGGATTCGGGGTGGATGGAGGCCAGGTCGATGCCGTTGACCATGATCCGACCCGCAGTCGGCTGGTCGAAGCCCAGCAGGAGCCGGCCGAGTGTGGTCTTGCCTGCGCCGCTCGCCCCTACCAGGGCGAGGCTGCCGCCGGCGGGGATTTCCAGCTCTACGCCGCAGAGCGCCGCAGAACGCCCGCCGCCGAACCGGTAATGAACATTTTCAAGGCGGATGGCCGGGGGCGCCTGAGGCGGCCACGGCACCGGCCGGCCCGCCTGCTTCATGGCGGGGGCGGAGAGCAGCCGCCGGATCTGCCCGGAGGCACCGACCGCTTCGGCCCGGAGATGGAAATGGCTGCCGAGCTCGCGCAGGGGCAGGTAGAAATCCGGAGCCAGGATCAGGATGAAGAGGCCGTCGGCGAAGCTGAGCGGCAGCCCGTAGGTGCCGAACCGCATGTATCCCAGAAAGCTCAGTCCCAGGTAGATCGCCACCAGGGCGATGGCCACACAGCTGAAGAACTCGAGCACGGCCGAGGATAGAAAAGCGACCCGCAGCACCTGCATCGTGCGCCGGCGGTATTGGTCGGAGACCTCGGCGATGGCGGCGGCCCGGCCGCGGCTGCGTCCGAAGAGCTTCAGGGTGGCAAGCCCCTGGAGGGTGTCCAGGAAATGGCCGCTCATGCGGGCGAGCGCCTGGAAATGGCGCTGGCTGATGCTGTGGGCCCCCATGCCGATGATCGCCATGAAGAGAGGGATCAGGGGGGCCGTCAGCAACAGGAGTCCGCCGGCGGCCCAGCTGATGGGGAAGACGAATGCCGCCAGGGTGACGGGGACCAGGGCCGCGACCGTGAGCTGGGGCAGATAGTCGGCATAGAAGCCGTGCAGCGCCTCCACCTGCTCCATCGCCGCCGAGGCCAGCTCGCCGGGGGGGCCGGCGCCGGCGCCCAAAGGCCCGGATGCGGCCAGGTGCCCCAGAACGGCCATCCGCAGCCGGTCGCGCACGCGCTTCCCCGCCTGGAACCCGGCCGCCTCCCTGGCCCAGTGCAGGACGGCGCGCAGCCCCACCGCCAGGGCCAGCCACCCGAGCAGGGGCAGGAGCTCGGCCTGCGTCCGGCGCAGCATCACCGCCCCATCAACGATATCGGCGATCAGGCGGGCCTGGAGCACGAGCAGCAGCGCCGCCGGCAGGGCGGTCCCGGCGCACAGGCCGATCCAGAGGCGGACGGGGCGCGCCTGCGAAAGAAGCCAGCGCAGCGCGGGGCGGGTATCGGTTGTCTGCGGGCGTTCGTCCATCAGCCAAGGCCATTCCGGCCGGCTTCGGCCGCGGCCCGTGAAGTTGCGATCGATCGGCACGGCGGCGCCCGGCTCAGGCAGCACCCGACCCGCTGCGGCAGCGGCCGATGGCTGCGCGAACCCGCTTCTAACCCTTGGGCCGGCGCAAGAGGACCGCGCGGATGGTGGCGATCAGGTGGGAGCTGTCGGCGGTCTTGGTGACGTAGCCTTCGCTGTACTCTTCGGCGGCGCGAAGCTTCGCCGCGTCTTCATCCACCCCCGTGAACATGACGACGGGGATCGCCGCAGTGGCGAGGTCGCTTTTCAACATCTCCAGCACCTCGAAGCCGGTCTTGTCCGGCATCATCACGTCCAGGAGAATCAGGTCCGGATTCTTTTTTCGCGCCAGCCGAAGACCGCTTTCGGCATCGTGCGCCAGGGTGACGGCGAACTCCCCCGTTCGCTCCAGCTGCGCCTTCTTCACCCGGCACAGATCCCGGTCGTCATCGATCATCAAGAGATGAACCGCCACCGCCTGTACCCCCATGGTTTCAAGACCATGTAAAACGTTGTTGACCGAAATTATATCAGCGCCGCCGCCGTTGTCAATTTGAGCGAATTAGGTTATTGACTTGTATCGGCCGACTTGCTATCAATCCGCAACTGCTTGTCATCAAAATAGGAACTATTCCTGTATCTCCGCTTTTGATTTGCTCTTCCCTATTGCTATCGGCAGGTTGATATCGTGCGTAACGGTTTTTTTTATTCACAGTCAAAACAACCGCTCCAAGCGGCCCGCAGGAAATTCGAATCGGAGGATTGATGCAAGGTTGGCTTCAGGGGGGCCAGGTCAAGGCGCTGGCCCGGATGACGGATACCGAAGTGCTTCAAGGATGCATCACCGGACGTCTCACACCGCATGACGACCAGGGACGGCCGATCACCCCGGCCGATTTGATGGCGCGGCACGTTGGAGAGTTGGAGCAGGAGCTCTCGCGGCTGGACGAGGCCGCTTGGGACCTGATCGGCGCGGAAAGGGAACGGATGATCGTTCACCAGATCGAGCCGCTGCAGGATCGGTTGCAGAGCTGCAAGGCCTACCTTCAAACCATCAAAAGCCCGAAGTGGGACGAGTTCGAACTGCCGCAGGATCGCGCCATCGAGGGCTGTTTCACCGGCTGCCTGATCAATGCCCGGTACCGGGCCGAAGAGGTCGATCGCCTCCTGCACCCGGAATCGGAAGCCGTCCAGGCCCCGGAAGAGAAACCGCTCGCGGACGAATCGAAATCAGCACGGGCTTTCGCTCAGGCGTGCAACGAAAAATGCCGTGAAATCGCCAAACGGATCTGGGAAAGACAGCCCGACTTCACGATTGCCGCCATGATCCGCCACAGCGAGATCGCCCGCTGCGCCCGCAAACCCGACGGAAACCCCTATTCCGACATGACGATCCGCAACTGGATAAGGGACCTCTGCCCGGCCCCCAAGCCGGGCAGGCGCCCGGCAACCCTCTGACGCATAAGGATCAAGATATGTTCGAAAGCCTGGATGCCACGATTCTCGCACGAATCCAATTCGCCTTCACCGTCTCTTTTCACATCGTCTTCCCGGCCTTCACGATCGGCCTCGCCAGCTGGCTCGTCGTCCTCGAGTGGCGCTGGCTGAGGACCGGAAACCCGGTCTATGCCGAAGTCTACCGCATGTGGGTCAAGATCTTTGCGGTCACCTTCGGCATGGGGGTCGTCTCCGGCGTCGTGCTCTCCTTCCAGTTCGGGACCAACTGGTCGGTCTTCTCCGACCGGGTGGGAAGCGTCCTCGGCCCCCTGCTCGGCTACGAGGTCCTGACCGCTTTCTTCCTCGAGGCCTCCTTCCTGGGGGTCATGCTCTTCGGCTGGAACCGCGTGAGCCCGAAGATGCATTTCGCAGCGACCGTGATCGTCGCCTCCGGAACCTTGATCTCGGCCTTCTGGATCCTTTCGGCCAACAGCTGGATGCACACCCCCGCCGGGTTCCGCGTCGCCGAGGACGGGCTGATGTTCCCGACCGACTGGATCGCGGTCATCTTCAACCCCTCCTTCCCTTACCGGTTCGTCCACATGGTGACCGCGGCCTACCTCACCACCGCCTTCACCGTCGCGGGGATCGGCGCCTATTATCTCTTCCGGCAGCGCCATGTGAAACACGCCCGCGTGATGTTCGGGATGGCCATGATCATGGCGATCTTCGTCGCCCCGATGCAGCTGCTCTTCGGCGACCTGCACGGGTTGAACACCCTCGCGCACCAGCCGGCCAAGGTGGCGGCCATGGAAGGGCTGTGGCAGACAGGGCGCGGGGTGCCGCTCATCCTCTTCGGGTGGCCGGACGAGGCGGCCGAGACCACCCGCTATGCGCTCGAGATCCCGAAGCTGACGAGCCTGATCCTCACCCACGACCCGGACGGCGAGGTCAAGGGGTTGAAGGAGTGGCCGCGCACAGAGCGCCCGCCGGTCGCCTGGGTCTTCTGGAGCTTCCGGATCATGGTGGGCCTGGGGATGCTGATGATCGCCACGGGTGTGATCGCAATCGTCCTCTACCTCAAAAAGCGGCTCTTCGACACCCGCTGGTTCCAGTACGCGTGCATGGCCCTCACCCCGGCCGGGTTCATCGCGGTCCTGGCCGGCTGGTTCGTGACCGAGATCGGCCGGCAGCCCTACATGGTCTACAACGTGCTGCGCACGGCCGACTCCGTCTCGCCGGTCCAGGCCGCACCGATCGCCATCTCGCTCGCCGCCTTCCTCGTCGTCTACACCTTCGTCTTCGGCGCCGGCAGCTACTACATCCTGCGGCTCATCGGCAAGGGCCCGGAGGCGCAGGAGGACCCCTACGGCTCGCACGGCATCCACACGCCGCCGATCGTCACCGATCTGGTTTCAGAAAAAGGAGGCCAGCGTGTTTAGCTTCGAATCCTTCATCGACCTGCCGCTCATCTGGTTTCTGCTCATCGCGACCGCGATCCTCCTCTACATCCTGCTCGACGGCTTCGACCTGGGGGTGGGGATCCTCTTCCCCTTTGCGCCCTCCGAGCGCTGCCGCGACCGGATGATGAACTCCATCGCCCCTTTCTGGGACGGGAACGAGACCTGGCTGGTCCTGGGCGGCGGGGGGCTCTTTGCGGCCTTTCCCCTGGCCTATTCGATCCTGATGCCGGCCCTCTACATTCCGGTCATCATCATGCTCCTGGGGCTCGTCTTCCGGGGGGTGGCCTTCGAGTTTCGCTTCAAGGCCGCCGACTGGACCCGCCGGATCTGGGACTACGCCTTCCATGCCGGCTCGCTGACGGCGGCCTTCATGCAGGGGGCGGTGATCGGGGCCGTCGTGCAGGGGGTGACGGTCGAGGGGCGCACCTTCGTCGGCGGCGCCTTCGACTGGCTCGACGCCTACAGCGTCATGACCGGGGTGGCGGTGGTCTTCGGTTATGCGCTGCTCGGCGCGACCTGGCTCGTCATGAAGACCGAGGATGAGACCCAGCAGTGGGCGCGCATGTGCGCCGCTTACGCCCTGGGATACGTGGGGCTGTTCCTGGCGATCGTCAGCATCAGCATGCCGGTGATGAACCCGGACATCCGCGCGCTCTGGTTCGGCCTGCCCAACTTCTATTTCCTGGCCCCCATTCCGATCGCCAGCCTCATCCTGATCGTTCTGATCTGGCGCGACCTCTACCGGGGCCATGAGATCCGGCCGTTTCTGATGAGCGTCGGGATCTTCCTGACCGCCTACCTCGGCTTGGGCATCAGCCTGTGGCCCTATGTGGTGCCCTTCGAGGTCACCTTCCGCGAAGCGGCGGCGGCGCCGACCTCGCAGTCGCTGCTGCTGGTCGGGACCGTGGTCCTGCTGCCGCTCGTGCTCGCCTACACCGCCTACTGCTACTACCTCTTCCGGGGCAAGGCCTCGCATGAGAGCGCCTACTGAGAGCCGCCGCCAGTGGCTCTGGTTCGCCGCGCTCTGGTGCGGGGGGCTGCTGGCGGCGCTGCTGCTCGCCCGCCTCGTGCGCTGGTTCATCACCGCCTTCTGATCCGCCGCCGGCGGCCGTTGCAATTTCAGGGGCCGGTGTTTATACTCGAATCATGACTGTGCGCGACGAAAAAATACCCGACTTCAAAGAGATCGAAAAGGAGGTCAGCGACCTGCTGGCGAAGAAATTCGGCAGCCATGTCAAGCTGATCTCCCCCATGATTCTGCCCCAGGAGGTCGTGGAGGCCAAGGGCAAGGAGCCGCCCCGCGAAAAGAGGCCGCTCCAGTTCCATCTCAAGCCCGAAGACCTCATCGCCTACCTCGACCAGTACGTGGTGAAGCAGGACGAGGCCAAGGCCATCCTCGCCACCAAGATCTGCACCCACTTCAACCGCATCCGGCGCAGCCAGGAGGCCGGGGAGGCCGTCGAGACCCTGGCCGGGTCGATCAAAAACAACGTGCTGATGATCGGCCCGACGGGGGTGGGCAAGACCTATATCATCAAACTGATCGCCGGACGGATCGGGGTGCCCTTCGTCAAGGGCGACGCCACCAAGTTCAGCGAAACCGGCTACGTCGGCGGCGACGTGGAGGACCTGGTGCGCGACCTGGTGCGCGAGGCCGACGACGACATCGATCTCGCCCAGTTCGGCATCATCTACATCGACGAGATCGACAAGATCGCCTCGGCGCGCAACCTGATCGGCGCGGACGTCTCCCGCACCGGCGTCCAGCGGGCGCTGCTCAAACCGATGGAGGAGACCGACGTCGATCTCAAGGTGCCCCACGACCCGATCGCGATGATGCAGGAGATCGAACGCTTCCGCAAGACCGGCAAGCGCGACAAGCAGACGGTCAACACGAAAAACGTGCTCTTCATCATGAGCGGGGCGTTCACCGACCTGGTGCCGATCATTCAGCGCCGGCAGGGCATCGGATTCGGCGCCCGGATCATCAGCGCCGGCGAGCAGGCCGACATCCTCCAGCAGGTGCGGGCCGAAGACCTGATCGAGTTCGGGTTCGAGAGCGAGTTCGTCGGCCGCATGCCGGTCAAAGCCGTTTTCGAGAATCTGACCGAGGAGGACCTCTACCAGATTCTCAAGAACCCCAACAACCCGATCATCCTCGGCAAGAAGCTCGACTTCGCCGCCTACGGCATCTCGATCCGGTTCGCCGACCGCTTCCTGCGCGAGATGGCGAAGCTGGCGCATGCGGAGGGCACGGGCGCCCGCGGCCTGGTCAGCGTCATCGAAAAAACCCTCCTCCGCTTTGAAAAGGTGCTGCCGTCGTCGGCCGCAGCCTTTTTCCCGGTGACCGAGGCGGTGGTGACGGAGCCCGAGTCCGTCCTGGCCGCCCTGGTCGCCACTCCCCAGGAACCGCAGCTGCGCGCGGCCTTCGAGCGGCTGGGGGACGAGGAGCGCGCCGCCCTGCGGGATCACCTGCAGGCCAACCGCAAGCACCTGACCGAAAAATACGGCCTGACGATGACCCCCGCGCGCATCGACATCGTCGCCGCCCACTACGCCCGCCACGTGACCGACACCGGCAGCGCCGTGCGGCAGATCAAGACCTACTTCGATCTGATCAAGAACGCGGAGCTCTTCTTTTTCAAGAACCACGACCTCAATATCGTGCTCGAGGAGGAGGCCATCGACCTGATCATGGAGATGCTGGTGGAGTCCACGCTCGAGGCCAAGGGGGTGGCCGCGATGCTGAACGGCCATTTCGAGCACGGATTGAAACTGGTGCGGGAAAAGACCGGGCGCAGCCGCTTTTTCATCACCCGCAGCGCCCTGCTCGACCCCGAGGGGTATGTCCGCGGCCTGATCGCTTCCCATCCGGCGGCCTGAAGAGGCACCCTGCAGATGACCGGAACCTTATTACTTTCAACGACTGGACCCGGGAGCCCATGATCGGCATATCCAAACTCTACTGCGGCACGGTCGAACCCTCGGACGCCCTGCGCTACGGGCGCCGCTCCTCGGAGCTGCCTTCCCACCTCCTGCAGTTTTCGGCCGACAAGAAGCCGGTCGTCGTCTGGAACGTCACCCGGCGCTGCAACCTGCGCTGCATCCACTGCTATGCCCACGCCAAGGAGGAGGCCGAAGCCGGCGAGCTCAGCTTCGAGCAGGGCCGGGCGCTGATCGACGACCTCGCGGGGTTCGGCGTGCCGGTCGTGCTCTTTTCGGGGGGGGAGCCCCTCGCCCGGCGCGATCTGCCCGAGCTGGCCTCCTACGCCGTATCCAAGGGCATGCGGGCGGTCATCTCCACCAACGGCACGCTGATCACCCCGGCCGTGGCCCGCACCCTGAAGGCGATCGGCCTCTCGTATGTCGGCATCAGCCTCGACGGGCTGGAGGCGGTCAACGACCGCTTCCGCGGGGTGCGCGGGGCCTTTCGGGCGGCGATGGAGGGCATCCGCAGCTGCCAGGCCGCCGGGATCAAGGTCGGGCTGCGCTTCACGATCAACCGCTTCAACGTCCAGGAGATCCCCGGCATCTTCCGGCTGATCGAGGAGATGGAGATCCCGCGGGTCTGCTTCTACCATCTCGTCTACGCCGGCCGGGGCTCGGAGCTCGTAACGCAGGACCTCGATGCCGCGGAAACCCGGCGCACGCTCGATCTCATCATCGAGGAGACCCGGCGGCTGCATGCCGCGGGCAAGCCCAAAGAGGTGCTCACGGTCGACAACCACGCCGACGGCCCCTATGTCTACCTGCGCCTGCTCAAGGAGGACCCGGAGCGAGCGCGGGAGGTGCTGGAACTGTTGCAGTGGAACGAGGGCAACAGCTCCGGCCGCGGGATCGGTTGCGTGAGCTGGGACGGGCAGGTGCACGCCGACCAGTTCTGGCGCCACTACAGCTTCGGCAACGTCACGGAGCGGCCCTTCTCGGAGATCTGGTCGGACACGCGCGAGCCGCTCATGGGCCGGTTGAAGGAGAAGAAGCGCTACGTGAAGGGCCGCTGCGCCCAGTGCCGCTGGCTGGACATCTGCGGCGGCAATTTCCGGGTGCGCGCGGAGGCCGTGAGCGGCGACCTCTGGGCGCCGGACCCGGCCTGCTACCTTACCGACGAGGAGATCGCGCTCACCCAGGCCGCCCCGATGAGGGCCGGCCCGATGCCCCTGAGGTGGAAACGGCCCGGTAGCGCGGATGGCTATTTCAATCCTTCAGGTGAAGAATAAATCATACCGGTTCCGACACCGGCCCCGATGGGGCCGGTGTCGGAACCGGTAGTGGAGTGGATCGCATGCTCTTCCCCGACTACCGCCCCCGGCGGATGCGGCAATCCGAGGCGTTCCGGCGCATGGTGCGCGAGACGACCTTGTCCGTCAACGACCTGATCCTGCCGCTTTTCGCCATCGGCGGGAAGAACGTCCGCAACCCCATCCCCTCCATGCCCGGCCATTTCCAGCTCTCCGTGGACCAGGTGGTGAAGAGCTGCCGCGAGCCGTCAAGGCGGTCAAGGACGCTCTGCCCGGGCTGGCGGTGATCACCGACGTCTGCCTGTGCCAGTACACCGACCACGGGCACTGCGGCTGCGTGGAGGGGGAGCGTGTCGACAACGACGCCACCCTCGATCTGATCGCCCGCACCGCCCTCTCCCATGCCAAGGCCGGCGCCGACATGGTGGCCCCTTCGGACATGATGGACGGCCGGGTGGCGGAGATCCGCGAGGCGCTCGACGAAAACAACTTGAGCCATGTCCCGATCATGGCCTACTCGGCCAAGTACTGCTCGGCCTACTACGGTCCCTTCCGCACTGCGGCCGACTCCGCCCCGAAGTCCGGCGACCGGCGCACCTACCAGATGGATCCGGCCAACGCGCTGGAGGCGATCCGCGAAGCCTCGATGGACGTCGAGGAGGGGGCGGACATCATCATGGTGAAGCCGGCCCTGGCCTACCTGGACATCATCTGCCGCGTGCGCCAGGAGTTCGACCTGCCGGTGGCGGCCTACAACGTGAGCGGTGAATATGCGATGATCAAGGCCGCCGCGCAGATGGGGTGGCTGGACGAGGGGCGGGTGATGATGGAGACCTTGACGGCCATCAAGCGGGCCGGCGCCGACCTGATCCTGACCTATTTCGCGCTGGACGCCGCGCGAGCGCTGCGCGCCTGAGGCGGCGATGGATCCGAACGGCCGCACCTCCCCGCCTCACGGCCATCCGGCCGCCGACCGCGCCGTTCTGCGGCTCGTCGCCTGGGAGACCACCCGCAACTGCAATCTCGCCTGCGTTCACTGCCGGGCTTCCGCCACGCGCGGCCCCTACACCGGGGAGCTCGACACGGCGGAGGCCTTCCGGCTGCTCGACCAGATCGCGGAACTGGGCCGGCCGATCGTGATCCTGACCGGCGGCGAGCCCCTGCTGCGGGAGGACATCTTCGAGATCGCCGCCTACGGCACCCGGCGGGGGCTGCGCATGGTGATGGCGCCGAACGGCACCCTGGTGACCGACGCCATCGCCCAAAAACTGGCGGCCAGCGGCATCAAGCGGCTCAGCATCAGCCTGGACGGGGCCAGCGCCGACACCCACGACGCCTTCCGCCAGGTGCCGGGGGCCTTTGCCGGCGCCCTGCGCGGCATTGAATGCCTGAAGCGCGCCGGGCTCCCGTTTCAGGTCAACACCACGATCACCCGCACCAACCTCGCGGAGCTCCCGCGCATTCAGGAGCTCGCCGTTGCGCTCGGCGCGGTGGCGCACCATATCTTTCTGCTCGTCCCGACCGGGCGCGGCAAGTACATCGTCGACCAGGCGATCGATGCCGAAGAGTACGAGCGCACCCTGAACTGGTTCTACGACCAGCGCGGCAAGACGCCCCTCGAGCTGAAGGCCACCTGTGCCCCGCACTACTATCGCATCCTGCGCCAGCGCTCCGCCCGCGACGGAACCCCCCTCTCCTTTCAGACCCACGGTCTGGACGCCGTCACCCGCGGCTGCCTGGGCGGAATCGGGTTCTGCTTCGTCTCCCACACGGGCGACGTCCAGCCCTGCGGCTTTCTGAGCACGCTCTGCGGCAATGTCCGCCGCGCCTCTTTCGCCGAGATCTGGCGCCACGCCGAGGTCTTCACCGCCCTGCGCGACTACGACCGGCTCTCCGGCAAATGCGGGGCGTGCGAATACAAGCGGGTCTGCGGCGGTTGCCGTGCACGCGCCTACGAGGCGACGGGCGACTACCTGGCCGAGGAGCCCCTCTGCAGCTACCTGCCGCGCTCCCGCTGCGGCTGACGCCCGCTCCCGCCCTCTTTCTCGACGTCCCGGCCGATTTGGGGTTGCATGGCCTCGGCAAAACGGCTATAACCCCCTCATCGCCGCCGGGGCCGGCACCCCCGGCCGCCGGCGGCCCGAGATGCCTCCCAGCCCGAGGGCACACCCATGATTATTCGAGACCTGATGATCGCCAACCCCATCGCCGTCACGGCCAGCGCGTCCATCGGCGATGCCATCGAGCTGATGAAGGCCAACCACATCCGCCACCTGCCGGTCGTCTCCAAGGGCAAGCGGCTCGAAGGCCTGGTGACGCTTGCCGATCTGAAACAAGGCCTCATTCCCTCCATGCTGGGCGATGTGAGCCTGAAGGACCTGATGATCAAGGATCCGATCACCGTCCGCCCCGAGGACGACATCGAAACCGCCGCCCAGATCATCTACCGCCACAAGATCGGCGGCCTGCCCGTGACCAAAAACGATCGCCTGGTCGGCATCATCACGGAGACCGACATCCTGCGGGCCTTCATCGACATGATGGGAATCCTCTCCTCCACCTCCCGCATCGATGTCGCGGCCGGCAACAAGCCGGAGCTCCTGAAAAAAGCGCTCCAGATCATCAGCGATGCCGGCGGGGATGTGATCAACGTCATCGTAACGCTGCAGAAGGCCCGCAAGCGCGTCTATCATTTCAGGCTTGCCGCCTGCAGCACCGCATCGATCCGCCGGGCCTTGACCAAGGGAGGATTTGAGGTGCTGGCGGCCATGGATTGAAGGGGCCGCCGTGTGCGTCGGCGGCACCCCGCCGTTTGCAACCTACCAGCGCGCAGGAGAGACCATGTTCAACGGAGCATCCGACTGGAAGACGCGATTCCGCCCCAACGGGCGGCTCACTTTTTTAAAAGGGTTCCTGCGCCACCCGACCACCGTCGGCTCCATCACCCCGAGCTCGCGTTTCCTCGAGCGGCGGATCGTGGCCAGCGCCGAGATCGCACAGGCCGGCACAGTGGTCGAGCTCGGCCCCGGCACCGGGGGGACCACCCGGGCGATTCTGAACGCACTGCCCCCGACCTCCCGGCTCCTGACCCTCGAGATCAACCCCGGATTCGTCGCCTACCTGAAGTCTCTCCCCGACCCGCGCCTCCGGGTCCAGCTCGACAGTGCCGAGCGGATCGGCGAGGCGCTGGCGGAGCATGGCCTGCCGCGCCCGAATGCGGTCGTCTCCGGCATCCCCTTTTCGACCATGCCGGCCGAATGCGGGCGTCGCATTCTCAGGGCCGTCTGGGCATGCCTGGCGCCCGGGGGCTGTTTCGTCGCCTACCAATTCGTCAAGCGGGTGGCGGAGCTTGACCCCGAGACACTGGGGCTGCCCGAGGTGAGCATGGAGTTTCTGAACGTGCCGCCCGTTCACCTCTTCCGCTGGCGCAAGCCACAGGCCGGTCCCCAGCCGGCCGCCGAGGGCCGCAAGGCCGGTCAGCGGCCGCTTCCGGCCGATTCTCACCCCTGACCGGAAAGCCGCAGGCGGACCGAACGGGCGTGGGCGCCCAACCCCTCCACCTCGGCCAGCCGCACGATGTCCGGCCCCTCCCGGTGCAGGGCGTCGGCCGAATAGTGCAGGATGCTCGTGCGCTTGAGGAAGTGATCCACCGAAAGGGCCGACGCGAAGCGCGCCGTGCCGGCCGTCGGCAGCACGTGGTTCGGACCCGCCATGTAATCCCCCACCGCCTCCGGGGTGTAGGCCCCTAAAAACACCGC
>JALOOS010000026.1 GCA_025454275.1 Desulfobacterales bacterium
CCCGGTCATCCCGGCGAAGATCACCGAGGCCACCATGTTGGTGTGGGCGAGCCCCCCGCGCATGGAGCCCACCAGGGAGTCGGCGAACTCCACGATGCGATGGGTGATGCCGGTCCGGTTCATGATCTCCCCGGCCATGATGAAGAAGGGCATGGCCATGAAGGTGAAAAGGTCCAGCCCCTCGAAAAAGCGCTTGGGGGCCATGGCGAGGAAGTTCTCCCCGCCCACCTGGATCAGCCCGGCCGTCCCGGCGACCCCCAGGACGTAGCCGATTGGAAGCCCCACCAGCATCAGGCCGAAAAAGATGATGGCGACGAGGATCATCGGGAGGCCTCCCGCGCCTGCGGCGCCCAGTCCCGGAACATCGTCACGACGATCTGGATCGAGGTCAACAGACCGCAGACCGGGACCGAGGCGAAGGGCACCACCATGGTCATGCCGAAGATGGTGGCGTACTGGGTCCGACCGCCGGCCGCCATCCCCACTCCGTAGCTCAAGAGGAAAAGGAAAAAGGCCAGCCCGATCAGGTCGAGCACCAGGCGCAGCAGGCGGCGGCGGGAGGGGGGCAGCCGGTTCAGGACGAACTCGAGTCCGATGTGCTCCCGGCGGTAGGCCCCGACGGGAACGGCCAGGAGCGCGGCCCAGATCATGACGTAGCGCGAGAACTCCTCCCCCCAGGTGAAGCCGAGGTGAAAGACGTAGCGCTGCACCACCTCGAACCAGATGACGAGGACCAGGGTCGCCATCAGCAGGGCGCAGATGCGTTCATTGAGCCAGTTCAGCCGGCGCCCGAAGGCCTCCGCCCGATCGAAGAGGAGGGGTGTCATAGCGGATAGTTCCGTTTCGGCCGGATTACGTTTATAGGGCTTGAATAAATTTGACCCTTGTGCGTGAATAACCGCAAAATGTCAAGCTGCCATAGCCGCTGCCGCCGAAGGTGACCCCATGATGCTGCCGTCGCTGAGATGCCCTGCCTGCCGTCGGGGCTATCCTGTCCGCCCCGGTCTATTCACCTGCCCCCAGGCCCGTCCCGGTGAAGAGCATACCCTGGAACGCGACCTGGCCGCGGATCCGGGCCTCAGCCCCCGGCTGAGTGCGGCCTGGTCGAGTGGCGGGCGGCGTACCTTTGAGCTCTTCGGCGAGCTTCTCAGCGCCGGGAGGCTGCTCGGCCCCGCCGTTTATGGGGATCTGGTGCACGCTCTCTCGGGGAACCTGGAGCGTCTGGAGGGCCGGTGCTTCGAGGTGACTCCTTTGGTCGCGGCCTCCGCCCTCTCCCGGGCGCTCGGGCGCACGGGGCCGCTCTGGGTCAAGAACGAGACCGGCAACATCGCCGGATCCCACAAGGGCCGGCACCTCATGGCCACCCTCCTCTACCTGGAGGCCCTGCGCGCCTGCGACCGGCAGAGCGCCAAAAGCGTGCTCGCCATCTACAGCTGCGGCAACGCGGCTCTGGCCGCCTCGGCCGTGGCTCGCGCCGGCGGCTACGAGCTGCACGCCTTCGTCCCCGCCGAGGTCGACCCGGTTGTCGCCCGCATGCTGGCGGAGCGGGGCGCCTTCGTCGAGAAGATCCCCCGGGCCGCCACCGGCGAAGGGGACCCCTGCTACCTCGCCTTCCGGCAGGCCCTTTCCCGCCACGGCTGGCTGCCCTTCGCCTGCGCCGGGAACGACAACTGGTCGAACATCGAAGGGGGCGCCACCCTCGGCTGGGAGACGGCGATGCAGCTGGCCGAGCGCGGCGAGACTCTTGACGCCGTTGTTTTCCAGGTTGGCGGCGGCGCCCTGGCCCGCGCGGTCGCCCAGGCCTTGCAGGAGGCCGCAGCCCTGGGGGTGTTGAAACAGACCCCCCGCATCCACGCCTGTCAGCCCGAGGGGGGCTTTCCCTTCGTGCGGGCCTATTTTCTGGTGCTGAAAGAGATCGCCCGCCGCAACCGGATCCGCTTCAGCCTCGACTACGACCGCTCGGCCCCCCCGGAGAGAGAGCTCCCCCGGTTGAAGCACTTCTCCTGGTCCTGCCGGGACCAGACCCGGGCATTGGTGGAATTCGCCCGCCTCCATTTCGATTCCGCCGCCGTCCGGTCCGTCCTGGAGGAGACGGCTCTTCACCCCAGCCGGTACATGTGGCCCTGGGACGGCCCGGCGCCCCAGAGCCTGGCCCACGGGATCCTGGATGATGTCACCTACGACTGGTACGCCCTGCTGAAGGCCGTGCTGCGCTCCGGCGGGGGAGCCGAGATCCTGCGCGAGGAGTCCATCCGCGCCGCCCATCGCCTCTCCCGCTCGCACACCGGCATCCCGGTCTGCCCGACCGGGGCGGCGGGCCTGGCCGGCCTGATCCAGCTCAGCGAGGCCGGGGTGGTCGAGCGGTCTGAAAAAGCGGGTCTTTTCTTCACAGGATTTGACCGCAGCCGAGAGGGGTGATAATTAACCCACCCCGCCCCAAGGGGTGCGGTGGGTCAATTAGACGACGTTGCAAAAAGCCCAAGATCCCCGCCAGGGCTCCGGCAAGGCGGGGCAGGCACGGCGCGCGAATTCCGGTGCCGCGAGGCGCATCCCGCCTCAGGCGAAAGAGATCGGTTTTTTTACGAAATCGTCAAGGATGAAAGGCATCATGACGGACAAACGACTCATCACGGGGCCGACCTTCGCCGAGATGCTCGACCCCACCCGGATCCGGCCGGATGTCAGGGAGCGGGCGCTGCGGATGCGGGCGGCCGACCCGCTCGATCCGATCAACCTGTTCAACATCTCCTGGAAAGACGGCGAAAACCGCATCTATCACGAAGTCCTGCCGCGGGAGCTGACGGGGGTGGAGACCCCCATCGTGGTGCTCTACGGCAAGGAGTTCCCGACCGGGAGCCACAAGGTGGGCGCGACCTACTCGGTCCTGATCGAAAAGGCGCTCAGAGGCGAGGTGGACCCGGCGCGGCACACCATCGTCTGGCCCTCGACCGGCAACTACGGGATCGGCGGAGCCTGGGTGGGCTGCCGCATGAAGTTCGACTCGGTGGTGATCCTGCCCGAGGAGATGAGCCGCGAGCGCTTCGAGATCGTGCGGCGCTACGGGGCGCGCCTTGAGCTCACCCCGGGCTGCGAGAGCAGCGTCAAGGAGATCTACGACAAGTGCCACGAGCTGCGGCGCGCGGACCCCGACCGAATCCGCATCATGAACCAGTTCGAGGAGTTAGCGAACTACCGGTTCCATTATTACGTGACCGGGAACACCATCATCGAGCTGGCAAGGCAGTTGGCGTCCCAGGGGATCGGCCGGGGCGTCGTTTCGGCCTTTGTCTCCGCCATGGGCTCCTCGGGCACCATCGCCGCCGGGGACCGGCTCAAGCAGCAGTGGCCGGGGCGGCACCTGATCGTCGGCCTCGAGCCGATCCAGTGCCCGACCCTCTTCTGCAACGGCTACGGCGGCCACGACATCCAGGGGATCGGCGACAAACACGTCACCTGGATCCACAACGTCATGAACCTGGACGCCGTGATGTGCATCGACGACATCGAGTCGAAGATGGGGCTCCAGCTCCTGACCGAGGAGGCCGGCTGGGAGCTCTTGAGCGGAAAATACGGGATCCCCGCGGGCCAGGTGAAACGTCTCTCCGAGATTTTCGGAATCTCCGGGGTCTGCAACCTCCTCGGTGCCATCAAGACCGCCCGCTACTGGGGCATGGGCAAGGAGGACCTGATCGTCACCGTCTGCACCGACGCCATCGACCGCTACGCCTCGGTCATGCACTCGCTCACCGAGTGCTTCGGACCGATGGATCGCACGGCGGCGGAGGTGCGGCTGGTCAGCATCTTCCACCGCCAGAAGCTCGACTGGATCGCCGAGGGCACCCACCAGAACCGCCGGCAGTGGCACAATCTCAAGTATTTCACTTGGGTGGAGCAGCAGGGCAAACGCATCGAGGAGCTGAACGCCCAGCGCACCCCGGACTACTGGGAGGCGGAGCAGTCCAAAGTGGGGGAGGTCGACCGCCTGATCGAGGCCTATCGCCTCCAGGCGTTCTGAGCCGCCGAACCGTCCGCACATTGAATTCATAGGCGGCAGTCAGCACACGATTCATCCCGTACCCAACATCTCGGATCTTTCTAAGATGTTGATCTCTCAGGAGCTTTTGGCATGAACGCGATATCTTCCATTCTGGATCTCTCCCGGCGCTATCGCGATGATACCGCCGCAGCCCTCTCCGAACTGGTCAAAATCCCCTCCCTGAGCTGCCGGGAAAAGGAGGTCGCCGCCAAGCTGGCCGGGCAGATGCGGGCCGCAGGCTTCGACGAGGTCACGATCGACGGGCTCGGCAACGTGATCGGCCGGATCGGCCGCGGTTCTCGGATCCTGGCCTTCGACGGCCACATCGACACGGTCGACGTCGGCAACCCCGCCAACTGGAACG
The DNA here is from genome assembly GCA_025454275.1 of Desulfobacterales bacterium. Classification (GTDB taxonomy): domain Bacteria; phylum Desulfobacterota; class Desulfobacteria; order Desulfobacterales; family SpSt-501; genus SpSt-501. The sequence goes on from JALOOS010000026.1 coordinate 4,401, forward strand.
AAGACCCCTTCAGCGGAGCGATCCGCGACGGTTTCGTTTACGGCCGCGGCGCGGCGGATCAGAAAGGCGGGCCGGCCGCGATGGTGACCGCCGGCCGCATTCTCAAAGAGATCGGCTTCGACCGGGACCTGACGCTCTATTTCGTGGGCAGCGTCATGGAGGAGGACTGCGACGGGCTCTGCTGGAAGTACATCATCGAGGAGGACGGGATCCGCCCGGAGGCGGTGGTGATCACCGAGCCGACCGACGGCGGCCTCTACCGCGGTCAGCGCGGCCGGATGGAGATCGAGGTCGAATTCAGGGGGGTTTCCGCCCACGGCTCGGCCCCGGAGCGCGGGAAAAATGCGATCTACATGGCCTCCCGCGCCTGCCTCGCGGCCGAGCGGCTGAACGAGGGGCTTGCGGTGGATGAGTTTCTCGGCAAGGGGTCGGTCGCCTTGAGCCAGTTCGTCTCGGGCAGCCCCTCCCTCTGCGCCGTGGCCGACTACGCCCGGATCCACCTGGACCGCCGGCTGACCTGGGGCGAGACCCGCGAGTCGGCCCTCGCCGAAATCGAGGCCCTCGTGCAGGGCGAGGAGGCAAGGGTTTTCCTCCTCGATTACGAGGAAGCCGCCTACACCGGCCGGCGCTACGGCATGGAGAAATATTACCCCACCTGGAAATGGCCGGAGGAGCATCCGTCGGTCGCCGCCGGGGCCCGGGCGTATAACGCCCTCTTCGGCCGTCGGCCGCGGATCGGCAAATGGACCTTCTCGACCAATGCCGTCACCATTTCCGGGATCTACGGCATTCCGGCCGTCGGCTTCGGCCCGGGGGCGGAGGCCATGGCCCATGCCCCGAATGAAAAGACCCCGGTCGAGGAGCTGGTCAACGCCGCGGCCTTTTACGCCGCCTACGCCATCTCGTTTTGAAGAGGACCTGCCGATGACGACCTACCCCCAATTGATGAAAGCGATCGACTCCCTGCCGGACAGCCTTTACCAGAGCGATTTTCTCCTGACCTGGGAGAAGTCCGTCGACGAGTTGCGCAAAATCCTCCTCGTGGCCGAGGTGCTGCGCCGCCTGCGCCGGGATAACATCTCCACCCGCTGTTTCGAATCGGGGCTTGCGGTGAGCATTTTCCGCGACCAGTCGACCCGCACCCGCTTCTCCTTTTTCTCGGCGGCGAACCTGCTCGGGCTGGGGGTCCAGGACCTGGACGAGACCCGCTCGCAGATCGCCCACGGGGAGACGGTGCGTGAAACCGCCAACATGATCTCGTTTTTCACCGAGTTCATCGGCATCCGCGACGATATCTTCCTGGGGGCGGGCCACGCCTACATGAAGCAGGTGGCCGCCGCGGTGGCGGAGGGCTTCCAGGCCGGGGTGCTGGAGCAGCGGCCCGGTGTCATCAACCTGCAGAGCGACATCGACCACCCCACCCAGAGCATGGCCGACCTCATGCAGCTCGTCCAGCACTTCGGCTCCCTGGATGGGCTGCGGGGCAAGAAGCTCGCCATGACCTGGGCCTATTCCCCCAGCTACGGCAAACCGCTCTCCGTGCCCCAGGGGGTGATCGGCCTGATGCCCCGCTTCGGGATGGAGGTGGTGCTGGCGCACCCGGAGGGCTATCGGCTCATCCCCGACGTGGTTTCAAAGGCCGGGCTCTTCGCCAAGGAAAACGGCGGCAGTTTTAAGGTCGTGACATCGATGGAGGAGGCGTTCGCGGGGGCCGACGTGGTCTATCCCAAAAGCTGGGCCCCCTACCACGTGATGGAAAAGCGCACCGAGCTGCTGCGCGCCGGGGACACCGGCGGATTGAAGGAGCTCGAGAGGGAGTGCCTCGCCCAGAACGCCGAATTCAAGGGTTGGGAGTGCACCGAGGAGAAGATGAAGCTCACCCGCGGGGGCCGGGCCCTCTACATGCACTGCCTTCCGGCGGACATCTCCGGGGTCTCCTGCGCCGCAGGCGAGGTGGCGGCCTCCGTCTTCGAACGCTATCGGATCCCCACCTACCTCCAGGCCGGGTTCAAGCCCTACATCATCGCCGCCGTCATGCTGACCGCACGCTTGGCGGAGCCGGTGCGGCTGCTGCGGGCGCTGAAACGCCGGGGCCGGCCCCGGGTGGGCTGATCCGGCGGGGGCGGCAATTTTTCTGTTGACAATATCCCCGGATCATTTAATATTATCCGGTTTTTGGCAAGCTTATTCTGTCGAGGAGGCGCAGCATGTACGCGGTGGTCCAAACAGGCGGCAAGCAATACAAGGTCGAAAAAGGCGAGACCCTTCGAATCGAAAAGATTCCGGGCGAGGTCGGCAGCCGGGTGACCTTCGACAAGGTCCTGATGGTGGCGGACGGCGAGAGCATCAAGGTCGGGCAGCCGGTCCTGGAGAATGCCGCCGTGTCGGCCAGCATCATCGAGCAGGACAAGGCCAGGAAGATCCTGGTCTTCAAGTACAAGCGCCGCAAGCGCTACCGCCGCAAGCAGGGCCACCGGCAACCCTATACCGCGATCCGCATCGACGGCATCGACGCCTGAGCGTGAGGTGATATCATGGCACACAAGAAAGCAGCCGGCAGCTCCCGGAACGGCCGCGACTCGGCCGGCCAGCGGCGCGGGGTCAAGATCTTCGGCGGCCAGCGGGTCAAGGCCGGCAACATCATCGTGCGGCAGCTGGGAACCCAGTTCCACCCGGGTGAGAACGTCGGGGTGGGCAAGGACTACACCCTGTTCGCCAAGATCGACGGCGTCGTCGCCTACGAGCGCCATGGGCGGTCGCGCCAGAAGATCAGCGTTTATGCCCCCGAGTGAAGTTTATCGATGAAACCATTATAACCGTTCAGTCCGGCGAAGGCGGAAACGGTTGTGTGAGTTTCCGCCGCGAAAAATATGTCCCCCGCGGGGGGCCGGACGGCGGCGCCGGCGGCAAAGGCGGGGATGTGATCCTGGTCAGCTCCGAGGATCGCCGGACCTTGTTCCCTTTCCAATATAAGCACGAGTTCCGCGCCGAGCGGGGCGGCGGGGGCGAGGGCCGCCAGCGCACGGGGAAAAACGGAGCGGATCTGGTGATCGAGGTGCCGCCCGGCACCATCGTCCGCGACGCCGATACGGGCGAGCTCATCAAGGATTTCTCCACCTCCGGCGAACGCTTCGTCGTCGCCCGCGGCGGCCGCGGCGGCAAGGGCAACGCCCATTTCAAATCATCGACCCACCGCACCCCCCGGTTCGCCCAGCCGGGCGAGCCCGGAGAGTTCAAAAAGCTCAAATTGGAGCTCAAGCTCCTGGCCGACGTCGGGATCATCGGCCTTCCCAATGCCGGCAAATCCACCCTCATCAGCGTTATCTCCGCCGCCCGTCCCAAGATCGCCGACTACCCCTTCACCACTCTCGTGCCGACCCTGGGGGTCGTCACGGCCGGCGACCGCGAACCGTTTGTCGTTGCAGACATCCCCGGGCTGATCGCCGGGGCCCATGCCGGGGCCGGACTCGGCACCCGTTTTTTGCGCCACACCGAGCGCACCCGGCTGCTCGTGCACCTGGTGGACGCCTCCACGATCGATCCGGACCGGCCGCTCGAGTCCTATGCCGCCGTCAATAGCGAACTGGCCGCCTACAGCCCGGTGCTGGCCAAAAAGCCCCAGCTCATCGCCCTCAGCAAGCTCGACCTCACCGGGGCTGCCGAGCGTGCCCGGGCCTTCAAGGCCGCCCTCAAGAAACGCGTGAAAATTCACCTCATTTCGGCCGCCACCGGGAAAGGCGTCGCAGAGCTGGTCGCCGATGTCGGCCGGCGCCTCAACCGGGTTCGGAGCGATGGACCAGAAACAGCGGATTGAAGCCGCCCGGCGGGTGGTGGTCAAGGTCGGCAGCAACGTTCTCACCGCAGCCGACGGGCTGGACCTGAAAATGGTGCGCCGCATCGCCCGCCAGGTCTGCGGCCTGATCGCAGGCGGGCGGGAGGTGATCCTGGTCTCCTCGGGTGCCATGGCCGCAGGGGTGAAGAAGGTGGGCCTGGAGCGCCGGCCGGACGAACTTCCCCGGCGCCAGGCGGTGGCCGCCGTGGGCCAGGCCGGGTTGATCATGGAGTACGAAAAGGCCTTTGAACGCCATGGCCGCAAGGTGGCCCAGATCCTGCTGACAAGTGAAGACCTGACCAGCCGCAAGCGCTATCTCAACGCCCGCAACACCCTGAACACTCTCATCGAGTGGAAGATCGTCCCGATCGTCAACGAAAACGACACGGTCTCGGTCGAGGAGATCAAGCTCGGCGACAACGACAACCTCGCGGCCATGATCACCCTGTTGATGGATGCCGACCTGCTGATCATCCTGAGCGACATCGACGGGCTCTTCACCAAGGACCCGCGCACCGAACCCGACGCCGAGCTGATCCCGGTGGTGAAGGGCATCACCCGCAGCACTGAAAAGGCCGCCGGCAGCATTCCCGGCCCGCTCGGCACCGGCGGGATGCTGAGCAAGCTCAACGCCGCGCGCAAGGTCACCGCGGCCGGTGTGCCCATGGTGGTCGCCAAAGGCGACACGCCCGGAATCATCGAGCGCCTGGTGCGGGGCGAATCCTACGGCACCTACTTCGTGCCGCGCGGGGAGAAGCTCACCCGCCGCAAGTGCTGGATCGCCTTCTCGCTCAAACCCAAGGGGGTGCTCACCATCGATGCGGGGGCCCGCGCAGCCCTCGCCCTGCGCCGCAAGAGCCTGCTGGCCAGCGGGATCGTCGGGGTCAAGGGGGAGTTTGCGGTCGGGGCGCCGGTGGAGCTCCAGGACCTGAGCGGGGAGGCGATCGGGATCGGCCTCGTCAATTACGGCGCTGCGGAGATCCGCAAGATCATGGGGCTCAAGTCCCAACACATCGGGCAGGTTCTGGGGCAGAAGCCCTATGACGAGGTGGTTCACCGGGACAACCTGGTGATCACGGTCGATGAAGGGGAGGCCGGAGCAAGAACATGAGCACGATCGACGACACCATAGCCGCCATGGCCCGGAGGGCCCGGCAGGCCGCCCGCGCGGTGGCCCGCGCCGGAACCGAGGTGAAGAACGCCGCCCTGCTTGAGATCGCTGCGGCGATCACCCACGAAGCGGAGGAGCTCTGCGCCGAGAACGCGAAAGACCTTCAGGCCGCCCGCGCTGGGGGCCTGCCGGCGGCCATGATCGACCGGCTGACCATCGGCTCCGGCACCATCGTGGGCATGGCGGCCGGATTGCGGGAGGTGGCCGGCCTGCCCGACCCGGTCGGCAGCTGCGGGCCGACCCGGGTGCGGCCGAACGGGCTCGAGATCACCCGGATGCGGATCCCGCTCGGAGTGATCGGGATCATCTACGAATCCCGGCCGAACGTCACGGTCGACGCCGCCGCCCTCTGCCTCAAGGCGGGTAATGCCGTTCTCCTGCGCGGCGGTTCCGAGGCCCTCCACTCCAACCGGGCGCTTGCAGCCGTCATCGGCCGGGCCCTTGCGGCGGCCGGGCTGCCTCCGGCCGCCGTCCAGGTGGTACCGACCGCCGACCGCGCGGCCGTCAACGCCCTGCTCCAGCAGGAGGAGTGGATCGATCTGATCATCCCCCGGGGCGGGGAGGAGCTCATCCGCTTCGTGGCGGCGAACTCGAAGATCCCCGTCCTCAAGCACTACAAGGGGGTTTGCCATGTATACGTGGACGAGGGGGCCGACCTTGCCATGGCCGAGGCGGTCTGCTTCAACGCCAAGGTGCAGCGGCCGGGGGTGTGCAACGCCATGGAAACGCTGCTGGTCCACCGCGCGGAGGCCGGTCGTTTTCTGCCGGCCATGGCGGCGCGCTTTGCCGGGGCCGGCGTCGAGCTGCGCGGCTGCCCCGAGACCTGCCGCATCCTGCCGGGGATCGTCCCGGCCGTCGACGCGGACTGGCCGGCCGAATACCTGGACCTCATCCTGGCGGTCAAGGTGGTCTCCGGGATGGAGGCGGCGATCGACCACATCGCCGCCTACGGCTCCAACCACACCGAAGCCATCGTGACCCGCGACTACGAGCGCGCGCGACGCTTCGTGCGCGAGGTGGACTCCTCGGTCGTGCTGGTGAACGCCTCCACCCGGTTCAACGACGGCGGCCAGCTCGGCCTGGGGGCCGAGATCGGGATCAGCACCTCCAAGCTCCACGCCTTCGGCCCCATGGGCCTGGAGGAGCTGACCACGACCAAATTCATCGTACTCGGCAGCGGACAGATAAGGACATAAAGGACGACGTGAAGGGCCGGTCCGGCCGACGGGC
>JALOOS010000244.1 GCA_025454275.1 Desulfobacterales bacterium
GCGTCCCCCTTATCTCTGATGGTGTTTGCGGAATTCGTTGACGTCGCGCGTCCAGCCGCCCTCGACCTCTTCTTCCTTCCAGAAGATGTAGGGGTTGGAGCGCGGCTCCTTGACGTGGCGGGCATCGGGGGTGATCCCGGTGACCTCCAGCAGCTTCTGGAGGCCCTGGCGCTTCATCAGCTCGCCCAGCCGCTCGCGGTTCTTGCCTTCCTCCATCCACCAGTCCCAGATCTTCTCGATCACTTCCTTGATCTCGTCGTAGGGCTGCTCGGCCTTGACGAAGGGGACGAGCAGGGAGCCCATCTGGGCGCCGTCGAGGATCGGGGCCTTGGCGCCGACCAGGATGGAGAGCCCGCGGTCGTTTCCGATCTTCAGCGCGCGCGGCATGACGCAGAGGCAGTGCATGCAGCGGTTGCACTCCTTGTTGTCGATCATCAGCTTCTTGCCTTCCATCCACATGCACCGGGTGGGGCAGAGTTTGATGACCTCCTTGTTGATGTCGAACTTGCCCCAGTCGCGGCCGGCATGCTCGCCGGCGTTGGGCTTCAATTCCCCGCCGATATAGCCCTGGACGGCCTCCTGGTCGATGCGGATCTCGTCGCGCCAGGTGCCGATGAAGGACATGTCGGCGCGGGCGATCGAGGCCACGCAGCAGTTCGGGCAGCCGTCGAACTTGAACTTGAACTTGTAGGGGAAGGCCGGGCGGTGCAGCTCGTCCTGGTAGTCATTGGTCATCTGGTAGCAGAGGTCCTGGGTGTCGTAGCAGGCCCACTCGCAGCGCGCGGCACCGATGCAGTCCGAGGGGGTGCGCAGGTTGGAGCCCGATCCGCCCAGGTCCTGGTTGTACTTGTGGGTGAGCTCGAAGAAGATCTCCTCGAGCTGATCCGTGCGGGTGCCGAGGAAGATGATGTCGCCGGTGGAGCCGTGCATATTGGTCAAGCCGCTGCCGCGCAGGTCCCAGAGATCGCAGAGCTGCCGCAGGTACTCGGTCGTGTAGAACTTGCCGCCGGGCTGGTTGACGCGCATGGTGTGGAAGTGGGCGACCCCCGGGAACTGCTCGGGCTGATCGCAGTAACGGCCGATGACGCCGCCGCCGTAGCCGAAGACGCCGACGATCCCGCCATGCTTCCAGTGGGTGGCGCCGTCTTTGAAGGAGAGCTCCAATAGTCCCAACAGGTCGTCGACAACATCGACCGGGATCTGGTACTCGATCTTGTTGGCGTTCTTCGCGCGTGCTTCGGCCAGCTGCTTCATGTCGGACACGAAGCTCGGCCACGGCCCGCTTTCGAGCTGGTCCAGCAGGGGGGTTTTGTGTTTTGCCATTATCTACCTCCGTTTGAAGTGTGATGGGGACAGGAACCGTAAACACCGCCAAACTGCAATGAAAAAGGGCTCACCTCCTCTCGACGTGCGAATGATGGTTTGAGCTTCTATGCGTATCCCAACGGGATTGAAGAGCAAAAGGTTAAGGTGTTGCTATAGAATTAAACCGGATACTTGTCAATAAAAAAGCAGCGGCCCGGCCCCATAGAGGCCCGTAATTTGGGACAGTTAGGCTTATACCGTATGTTGCGGCGGCAAAATGAAAAAAGCTGCATGTTGTGGGCTCAGCGCCTTCCGAGCGAATCGGTCAAAAGGGCGACATGTTCTTCAAGCCGCGCGGAGGCTACGGGCAGGTCGGGGGCGGCCGGGTGGAATAGGGTGAGCAGCCCCCGGCACACCTCGAGCAGATATCCCGGGTTCAGGGAGAGGAGGTAATGGCGGAAGAGAAGATCGAGGGGAACCGGAACCCCGGGGGGATCCGGTTTGGCGGCGAGGGCCTCCAGAAATCCATCCAGGCACCCCTCGACGGCGATGGGTCCGGACCAGGCGACCTCCCCGACCCCGTCCCACCGGTCGAGCCGCATCCGGATCGAGAGGTTGAGAAAAAAGAGCAGGAGGGATTCCATCAGCTCCGCGACGGTGGGTGCGGCCGCCGGCCGGCGCCGCAGCGGACGGTAGTCCCGCACGGTGATCAGCCGGACCGCCGGCCCCTCTGCGGCCGGGTTGGCCACAAAGTCGCCGGCGGCATGGTGCCAGGAGTTGATGCACTCTCCGGTGAGGAGATTGAAGTAGTGGGTGAGGATCCGGGCCGCGCCGGCGTAAATCCTGCGCGCCTCTTCCCGGCTCAGATAGCGGTTGCCGCCGTCGCTGTCCCAGAGAAGGATCGCCGTTTCGCCCGAATCGCCGCGGAGGGTGAGGTGGAACTCGTGGAATCCCGTCAGCCACTCGCCCAGGAACATGGCGACGGGGGTGCCGCCGGCACCGGCGGCCTCGCCGCATGCGAAGACGGCCGGAATCCAGGCCGGATGAAATTCCTGCCTCAGCCGCTGCAGGGTTTTAAATTCCCGGTGAATCAGATCGCGGCCCGCATCCGACAGGGCCACGTTCAGAACGTATTCGACCCGCCGCCCGGAGATCTCCGCCGCAACCCTCGCCGGATGATAGAACGCCCCGTGCTTGGCAAGGAAAATATGAATCGGCGCAGACGCTGGGATCGTCCCGGCGGCTTCAAGAAATTCCCGCGCGGCTTGAAAATAGGCCCCCACCGTGAAGGGGATCGCCCCCGTTGGGCGTCCGGCGCAGGGCCGGCACTGCCTGCTCCCGGGAAGGTCCCGCTCCCAGGCGGGGTGGCCGGGGCCGACCGGCTCGGACTCGGTTTCGATAAAATAGGCAAAGCGATCCTTGGCGCCGGCAAGGGGGATCCTCATGAGAGCCTTTCCCGCCTCCGCACCGCCGCCGATCCTCGGTTCCACAGGCCTACGCGGCGGCGGAAACGCAGGTGTTCAACCACCCGCTCTCTTCAGCTTGACCCGCTTCTCCTCGATCTCCCGGCGGATCGGATCGGCCACCTCGTAGCCCAACGCCACCGCCCGGTCGAAATGCTCCACGGCCAGTGCATCTTCGTTCTTCTCAAGATAGGCGATGGCAAGGTTGTTGTGGGCCGGGGCGAAATCCGGGGCGAGTTTCAAGGCCTTGTGGGCGGCCTCGATCGCATCGTCGATGCGGCCTTTCATGAGGTAGGCGTTGCCCAGGTTGGTGAAGGCCTGGATGTAGCGAAAATTGAAAAAGGTCGCCCGCTCCAGGTTCTTGATGGCTTCATCGACATTGCCGCGCTGGAGCTCGACGAAACCGATGTTTCCATAGGCTTCGGAGAAACCCGGGCGCACCTTGACGGCCTGATGATTGTGCCGCAGGCAGCCGTCGAGATCCCCGCGCTGCATGCAGATCCCCCCCAGCAGCACATAGGCCTCCGCCAGCCCGGGGCTGCACTCGATGGCTTCGTAGAGCTCCTTTTCAGCCTGCTCGAGCATGCGTTTTCCCATGTAGCCGACGGCAAGGTTGTAGTGAGAGTTGCCGCACTCGGGGTTCCTGTCGATGGCGGCTTTTTGAACGGCGATGTATTCGTCGACATCTTTCGCAATGGTCATGGCCTGTTTATCCTCCGGCGGAATTCTGAAACCCTCGTTTTTTCTTGACATCCGATACCCTTTTCTTTACCAGGTGTGAAAAACAGCTTAACCGCATAAAACGATCACGTTCACAGCGAAGCGGTACCCGTTCACGTACACGCATGAGGAGCTGCAACGAGAAAATCGTGTACGGGTACGTGAACGGATCGCGGCTGGAGCCTACTCCGCCGAAGTACAGGCTACGAAGGCCGGGAGCCGCTCCCACAAAGCCTAAACTTGCTCGCTGACAAACCGCTGCCGCAGGCAGCGTCCAACGTTGAGGAGGGAAGTCCCGGCGACCGGTTGACGGGCCGACGGGCGACCGGCCGCCGAGAGCGTTCGCGCTCAGGAGGAGGAAGACCATGAAACCAGGCTGCTACACGGCGCTGATCACCCCGTTCGCGGACGGGGGTATCGACCGGGACGGGTTGGACCGTTTGACCGATGCCGGGACCGCTGCCTCTGCATCGCCGGAACCGGCAGCAACAACACCCAGGAGACGCTCGACGGCACCCGCCACGCAGCGGAGTGCGGCTGCCAGGCGGTGCTGCTGGTCGATCCTTATTACAACGGCCCGAGCTCGCTCGAAATCCGCCGCGAATACGTCGCCCCGGTCGCAAACGCCTTTCCTGCGATCGAGATCATCCCCTACGTCATCCCGGGACGCACGGGAACCCAGCTCCTGCCCGAGGATTTGGGCCTTCTCTTCGAGGCCCATCCCAATGTCGCCACGGTCAAGGAGGCCACCGGCAGCATCGAGAACATGCGCCGCACCCGGGCCTGCTGCGGTCCGGACTTTACCATCCTCTCCGGGGACGACCCCCTGACGATCGCGATGATGGCCGACCCGGAAATCAAGGCCGCCGGAGTGATTTCGGTGGCCTCCAACGTGGCCCCTGCAGCCGTCGTCAAAATGGTGACCCTGATGCTGGAGGGACGGCCCGCCGAGGCCCGCACGCTCGCCGCCAAGCTCGAGCCCCTCTTCAACCTGGTGACCGTCAAAACCGTCGAGAAAACACGCCTCGGGGAGGTCTCCTGCCGGGCCCGCAACCCCCTGGCCTACAAAACCCTGATGGCCCTCCTGGGCATGCCCTCGGGAGGCTGCAAACCGCCCCTTGGAAAGATGACCCGCAACGGGTTGAACACGGTGATAGAGGCCGCCCGCCGCGTGCTTCAGACGGCACCGGAAATATTTAAACCGCTGGCCGATTTCTTCGGCGTGAACATCGAAGAGCGGCTGGAGAACCCCAAATACCGGGAGGG
>JALOOS010000245.1 GCA_025454275.1 Desulfobacterales bacterium
ATCGGTGTTGGCGGCGATGAACTTGACTCCCTGGAGCCCCGAGCGGATCATGTTGTTGATGGCGTTGCCGCCGGCGCCGCCCACCCCGATCACCTTGATCTTGGCCGACTTCTCAGTGTCTACGTACGTGAACATTGATCGCCCTCCTGCCTGTGGGTGTATGAAATTGGTGATTGGTAAATGGTAATTCGTAATTGGTGTTTCGTTATCAGTTTTTGGTGTTTGGTGTTGGTAATGATTTTTTGTTTTGACTGATTAGATGCCGCCGCCAGGCGGCATCTACACCACATCCTTGAACCAGCGTTTCATGCGCGTCACGAGACGGTTGAAGATGTTGCGGTCCCGGATGCGGAACTTCTTTTTTTCCTTCGGGTGCCGGCGCGCCCCGACTTCTTTTTTTCCTTCGGGTGCCGGCGCGCCCCGTAGAGCACCAGGCCCACCCCGGTGGCATACATCGGGTTCTGGACCACGTCCGCGAGCCCTTTCAGCCCCCGGGGGCAGCCGATGCGGGTCGGCAGGTTGAAGACCGACTCGGCGATTTCGGTCACCCCCTCGAGCAGCGCCGTGCCCCCTGTCAGGACCATCCCGGCGGTGACCAGGTTCTCCATGCCGGCGCGGTAGACCTCGCCGTTCACCAGTGCAAAGATCTCCTCCATGCGCGGCTCGAGGATTTCGCCCAGGATCTGGCGCGGCAGCTTGCGCGGCTCGCGCCCGTTGATGCCGGGGACCTCGATGGTCTCTTCGGGGCGGATGCTGCGGGCGACGCAGCTGCCGTATTTCTTTTTTATTTTTTCGGCTTCGGGGTGCGGGCAGCGCAGGCCGATGGCGATGTCGTTGGTGAGGTTGTCGCCGCCCAGGGCCAAAACGAAGGTGTGGCGGATGTTCTTGCCCGCGAAGACGGCCAGATCGGTCGTGCCCCCGCCCAGGTCGAGAAGCGCGGCTCCGAGCTGCTTCTCCTCCTCGGAGAGGACGGCCTCGCCCGAGGCCAGGGACTCCAGCACGATGTCGCACACGTCGAGCCCCGAGCGGTTGGCGCACTTGACCAGGTTGTGGGCCGAGGTGACCGCACCGGTGACGATGTGGATCTTCGCCTCGAGCCTGACGCCGGACATGCCGACCGGGTTTTGGATCCCGGCCTGCCCGTCGACGATGTAGTCCTGGGGCAGCACGTGGATCACCTCGCGGTCCATCGGGATCGCTACGGCCCGGGCGGCGTCGATCACCCGTTCGACGTCCTGGGGGGTGATCTCCGGGCCCTTGATGGCCACGATGCCGCTGCTGTTGATGCCGGTGATGTGGCCGCCGGCAATGCCCGTGTAGACCGAGGAGATCTCGCAGCCGGCCATGAGCTCGGCCTCCTCCACGGCTTTCTTGATGGAATCGACCGTCGCCTCGATGTTGACGACGACCCCTTTTCGCAGGCCGATCGACGGATGGGTGCCGATCCCGATGATGCTGATGCCGGACTCGGTGACTTCGCCCACCACCGCACAGATTTTGGTGGTGCCGATGTCCAGACCGACGATGATGTCTTCCTTGCGCTGCATGCTCAACCTCCCCCTATGCGTGCCGGGTCGCTCTTCACCGGGTTGACGATGACCCGGTGGACATCGGTCAGGTCGATGCGGTCGAAGTCGACCGCCGGCGGATGGGACTTGAAAAAGGCCATCAGATCCGCGAGCAGGCGGTATTTGACGGCATAGTCGTCGTAGCCCAGGCGCACGGCGGCGCCCTCCGGGAAAGCCATGACGGTGAGACCGAGCTCGCGGTCGACCCGGATCGCCCGGATCTGCCGCGCGGGCAGGGCGGCATCCGGCTCGCGGCCGAGGGCCAACACCTGCAGCACGGCCTCCACCGGCCGGGGGCGCAGCCGGTCCGGGGGCGGCTCCGGTGCAATGCCGAGAGGCGGCAGCCGCCCCGCGGCGGCCGAGCGGTCGGCGGCCCGCAGGTCGGCCGCCAAAAGACCGCTCACGACCGGAAGCCCTGCCGGGTCCGCGGCCTCCCAGAGCTTGAAGACCTCCCCCTCCGCGTTCAGCAGAAACCGCCGGCCCACATCGACGATCGCCACCGGGGCGTGCTCGCGCACCGTGATGCGCAGCCGCGCGGGCAGCTCACGGTGGACCTGGGCTTCGGCCACCCAGGGGTGGGAGAGGAGGGCCCGGCGGGCGGCGGAAAGATTGACCGCGAGCAGGTTCACCCCCGGACGGATCCCGGTCAGGGCTTGGATTTCCCGTGCACTGGCCCGTTCGGCACCCTCCACCAGGACCTCGCGAGCGTTGAAATAGTCGCTCTGGATGAAGAGATCATGCACGAAGACGAAGAAAAGGCTTACCGCCGCGACGAGCCCGGCGCCGGCAAGCAGCTTGGCGGCCTGCACGAGGCGCGCGAGGCGGGCCGCCTTGGCCCTGCGGCCGAGGTTGCGCCGCGGACCGGCCGCCCGGCGCGATGGGGTGCGAACCCGGCGGTTCATTTACCGGCCTCCCGGCCGAGCAGCCGCTCGCCGATCTTCCAGACATCCCCGGCCCCGAGGGTCAGGAGCAGGTCCCCTGGGGCGAGGGCTCCCTTCAAAAACTCGGCGGCCGCATCGAGGTCTTCGGTCCAGACCACCTGTTTGTGGCCGTGCGCCTTGATCCCCTCGCAGAGGGCCTGCCCGTTCACCCCTTCGATCGGGTCCTCGCCGGCGGCATAGACCGGCAGCACGCACAGGAGCTGGGACTGGTTGAAGGCGCGCGTGAACTCCTCGAAGAGGGCCCGTGTGCGGCTGTAGCGGTGCGGCTGGAACACCACCACCATGCGCCGCTCGGGCCAGCAGGCCCTGGCGGCTTCCAGGGTCGTCTTGATCTCGGTCGGGTGGTGGCCGTAGTCATCCACCACGATCACCCCCTCCTTTTCCCCCTTGACCTCCAGCCGGCGTTGGACCCCGGCGATCTCCTCCAGGGCGGCCTGGATGCGCTCCACGGGGATGCCGAGCTCGAGGCCGACCGCGATGCCGGCGGTGGCGTTGTAGACGTTGTGCACGCCGGGAAGATTCAGGTGGAAGCGCCCGAGGGGCTGGCCGCGATGGCGCACGCTGAAACGGCTGCGGCGTCCCTCGAAGGCCACGTCGGCGATCTGGAAATCGGCCTGCGGGCTCATGCCGTAGGTGGTGTGCCGCTTGTGGACTTTGGGCAGAATGGCCTGGGTGGGTTCGTTGTCCAGGCAGAGCACGGCGAGGCCGTAAAACGGCAGGCGGTCGATGAACTGCAGGAAGGCCCGCTGGATCGCCTTGATGTCGGGGTAGAAGTCCAGGTGCTCCCGGTCGATGTTGGTCACGACCGCGATGGCCGGGGCGTAGCGCAGGAAGGAGCCGTCGCTCTCATCGGCCTCGGCCACGATGAAATCGCCCCTGCCGAGGACGGCGTTGGTCCCGAGGCTCATCAGCTTGCCGCCGATCACCACCGTCGGGTCCAGCCCGCCGGCCGCCAGCACGGCCGCCACGATGGAGGTGGTCGTGGTCTTGCCGTGGGCGCCGGCGACCGCAATGCTGTACTTGAGGCGCATCAACTCGGCCAGCATCTCGGCCCGCGGAATCACAGGGATCGAGAGGCGCTGAGCGGCCACGACCTCAGGGTTGGCAGGCCTCACCGCCGAGGAGGTGACGACCACGTCGGCCCCCTCCACGCTCTCCGCACTGTGGCCCGCGGTGATGACGGCGCCGAGCGACGCCAAGCGGGCGGTGATCTCGGAGGGCTTGAGATCCGACCCGGAGACCCGGTAGCCGAGGTTGAGGAGCAGCTCGGCGAT
>JALOOS010000246.1 GCA_025454275.1 Desulfobacterales bacterium
AAGGAGGCCACATGAGCCAGATCGGTAAAATCGGCGTCATCGGTGCAGGCAACATGGGCAGCGGGATCGTCCAGAAGATCGCCCAGGAGGGGATCCCGGTGGTCATGGTCGATCTGAAGGAGGAGTTCGTGCAGCGCGGCCTGGGGACGATCAAACGGCTGCTCCAGGAGGGGGTCGAACGCAAGATCTTCAAACCCGACCAGGTGGAGCAGATCCTCTCCCGCATCACGGGCACAACCGATTTCAACGCCGTGGCCGACGCCGATCTGGTGATCGAAGCCGTTTTCGAAGACAAGCAGGTCAAGGCGGAGCTGTTCCAGAAGCTGGACCGGATCTGCGCGCCCAAGACCATCCTCGCCACCAACACCTCCAGCTTCTACGTGCGGGAGTTCGCGGAGAAGACCGCGCGGCCCGACCGCTTCGTCGGTCTGCACTACTTCTACCACCCGGCCAAAAACCGCCTGCTCGAGGTGATCCCCCACGCGGGCACCAGCCGGGACACCATGGAAAGATCGCTGCTGGCGGCCAAGCTGCACGGCAAGACCTCGATCCTCGTCAAGGATGCCCCCGGGTTTGCCGTGAACCGCTTCTTTGTGCCTTTCCTGAACGAGGCCGCCCGCATGCTCGCCGAGGGGGTGGCCGACATCGCCACCATCGAGGAGGGCGGCAAACGGGCATTTCGAATCGGCATGGGGCCTTTTGAGCTCATGAACGTCACCGGGATCCCGATCGCCCTGCACGCAGCCACAACCCTCGGCAACGAACTGGGGCCCTTCTACGCCCCCTCCCCGAGGCTGAAAGCACAAGTGGAGCAGAAGGAGCTCTGGAACCTGGCCGGAACCGCGGACGAGGCCAAACTCCCGGCGATCATGGACCGCTTTCTCGGGGTCTGCCTGGGGGTGGCCGCGGCCCTGGTGGACGAGGGGGTCGCCACGATCGAAGACACCGACCGGGGCGCCAAAATCGGGCTGCGCTGGGCTCTCGGCCCCTTCGAAATCATGAACAAGATCGGCATCGCCAAGAGCTATGAAGTGGTGCGGGCGGTCTGCCGCACCTACCCGGATTTCAAGATGCCGGCCATCCTGGAGAACCAGCACCGGCTGGGCAAGCCCTTCGAGTTCAACTTCGTCGACCTCGAGATCAAAGACGGCATCGCCTTCATCACCCTGAACCGGCCCGAGGCCATGAACGCCTTGAACGAGTCCGTCGTGGCCCAGCTCGAGCGCCGGTTCAGCGCGGCCGAGGCCGATGCCGCGGTGCGGGCCATCGTCTTCCAGGGGGCCGGCAAGGCCTTCGTGGCCGGGGCCGACATCCGCTATTTCGTTGAGAAGATCAAGGCCGGGCGCATTCCGGACATCGTCGCCTTCACCCGCCGCGGGCACGAGCTCTTCCTGCGGATCGAGGAGTCCCGGAAACCCACCATCGCCCTTCTGGACGGGCTCTCCCTCGGGGGGGGCAGCGAGCTCGCCCTCGCCTGCCAGGCCATCGTCGCCACCCCGGCCGGCTCCATGGCTTTCCCGGAGACCGGGATCGGCATCTTCCCGGGGCTGGGCGGCATGCTGCGCATGGCACGGCACGTGGGCCCGGCGCTTGCGAAGTATTTCGCCTTCACGGGCGCCTTCATCAGCGCGGCGGATGCCCTGGCGCTCGGGATCGTCACGAAGCTGGTCGAACCGGGCGGGGTGGACGCTGTGCTCCAGACCCTTGCCGCCGGGGCCAAACCGGAAAAGTACGCCCTGCGCGAGACCCCTGAAAAATTCAAACCCCTGGCCGGCCTTTTCGATGCCGGCCGGATCCCGGCGCTGCTTGCCGGCAAGGCCCCGGAGGGCGCCGGCGCCGAGCCGGCCGCCAAGGTGATCAAAACATTAGGCTACAAGGCCCCGATCGCGCTCAGGATCGCCAATGAGATCGTCGACCGGCAGGCGGGGCTGACGATGCGCGAGGCCGTGGAGGTCGAGCTGGGGCGGCTGGCGGAGATTTTCGCCACGGCCGATGCCCTTGAAGGGCTCTCCGCGGTCGGCCGCCGGAAACCGGAATTCAAGGGAAAGTAACGCTTTCCGGCGGAGGGCCGACCGACATCACACCCATTCACAGGGAGGTGCCGTCATGAGTATGATTTCCTGGCAGATGGTGGAACCCAAGAAACCGCTGCAGCGGACGGAAGGGCCTATCCCGGCGCCCGCTGCCGGAGAGGTGCGCCTGCGCGTCGTCGGCTGCGGGGTGTGCCACACCGATCTGGGCTTCTTCTACGACGGGGTGCGCACCAAGTCCCCGCTGCCGCTCACCTTGGGGCATGAGATCAGCGGAATGGTGGAGGCGACGGGGGCCGGGGCCGCGCGCTGGCAGGGAAAGGCCGTCATCGTGCCGGCGGTCATGCCCTGCGGGGAGTGCGATGTCTGCCGGCGCGGGTTCGGGAACATCTGCGCCGCCCAGAAGATGCCCGGTAACGACATCCAGGGCGGTTTTGCGAGCCACATCATCGTCCCCGCCGGCCAGCTCTGCGAAGTGCCCCTCGCCGCCGACGGGCGCCCCGCCGGCTCCTCCGGAGTGAGCCTGGCCGAGCTTGCGGTCGTGGCCGACGCCCTGACCACCCCCTACCAGGCGATCAAGGAATCGGGGCTGAACGAGCTCGACACGGCCATTTTCGTGGGCATCGGCGGAGTCGGCGGCTTCGGGGCCCAGATCGCGAAGTCCATGGGGGCGCTCGTGATCGCAATCGACGTCGACCCGGAAAAGCTCGCGGCCATCGCCCCGTACGCCGATGCCACCTTCAACTCCAAGGAGCTCGCCTTCAAGGACCTGCGCAAGGCGGTCTCGGATCTGGTCAAGGCGAAGGGCCGGCGCCGGACGGAGTGGAAGATCTTCGAAACCTCCGGCACGGCCGGCGGCCAGCAGACCGCCTTCGGGCTGCTCACCTTCGGCGCCGCGCTCGCGGTGGTCGGCTTCACCATGGCCACGGTGGATATCCGCCTCTCCAACCTGATGGCTTTTCACGCGACCGCGCGCGGCAACTGGGGCTGCGTGCCGGAGCACTACCCGGCCGCCCTGGAGCTCGTGCTGAGCGGCAAGGTCGCCCTCGGCCCCTTCGTCAAAACCTTTCCGCTGGATGAGATCAACCCCGTCTTCGAGAGCGTCCACGGCCGCAAAATCCGCGAGCGCCCGGTGATGGTGCCTTGAGGCGGCGCTCTGCCCTAAACCCACTGATCGAGGAATTCACCATGCACAAACTGCTGAAGGACCAGCCCGGCGAGCGCATGCTGCTCTTGGGCAACGAAGCCATCGCCCGCGGAGCCGTGGAGGCCGGGGTCGCCTTTGCGAGCACCTACCCCGGCACCCCCTCCTCCGAGCTCTCGCTTCAATTTTTCCAGATGTCCCGCGAGAGCGACCTGCACTTCGAGTACTGCACCAACGAGAAGGTGGCGATGGAGGTATCCGCCGGAGCG
>JALOOS010000247.1 GCA_025454275.1 Desulfobacterales bacterium
TCCTCTCCATTTCGCTCCAGTCGAATCGCCACATCCAGAATTTCTTTGATCTCGAACACGGAATCCCCCTTGAAAGCGTTGCACCCCGCCTGCGACAGCGGTTCGTCAGCGAGTAAGTTCAGTTTTTGTGGGAGTGGCTCCCGGCCTTCGTAGCCTGTACTTCGGCGGAGTAGGCTCCAGCCACGATCATCGCGGCAGGATGCCGCTCCCACAGAAAAAAAGCCCCACTTTCTTGAAAGAGCTCGGGTGGGGGCTGCTTCACCCCCCACCTTAAAAAAAAGCAATACGCCCGCACGGCTCGCTTATACCAGAAAGCGGTGCGAGCTCCAAGCCGACAGCGTCGCTCTCTTTGACGAATCGCATGGACCCGTCGGGCCTGCGGGGCAAGTGGAAGTTTTCCCCCCATTTCTATAGCCTCTTTTTCCCAGGCAGGAAGCATCCGCCGCGCAATAAAACCGGACCGGCTGAAACGAAAGGAAAATCTTCAGCTTAAAGCCGGGCACGCTTCTTGCTTTGATTCATATCAAACCCTCCATCTCCACAAGGAACCGGCCATGGATATGATCGACCTGATGGGCGTGATCATCGTTCTAACCGCCCTGGCCAGACTGATCCTGGTGTAGTCCCACCCCGAGGCAGCGGCCGCGCCGGCGCGGCCTTATCCGCCGCCCGCTCCTTTTGTCATGACCGCAGATCCCCCATCCCCCAACGCTTCGCGCGTGATGCTTGACGGGGGCGCCTGATCTCCTGTAGATAGATGGGGTCGCTCATCTCCCCCGCATGTGCCGGCCGCTCCTCACGGCCGGAGGATCCCGGCGCGGCGGTTCTCTCATCCCTCTTCCAGCGTGCGAGCGACCTGAAGCCTGCTTCCCTCATCGGTTCCGACGCGCCTCAGAAGGCGAGGCGTACCACCGGACGGCCGGAAGGCGCACCGGGCGCCGGGTCCGGCATTTTTCTGCAACCGTTTCCACCGGAAAGGAGGACCGTATGGCCGAGAGCATCTACAAAGTGATCGAGTTGATCGGAACGAGCACCAAGTCCTGGGAGGATGCGGCCAAGAATGCCGTCGAGACCGCTTCCGAGAGCCTCAGGGACCTGCGCGTCGCTGAAATCACCAAACTCGACATGAAGATCGAGAAGGGCAAGGTCGCGGCCTATCGCGCACGGGTGAGCCTGTCGTTCAAGTACCAGAAGGGCGACTGAGGCGTAATGGGTGAGAAGGCTTTCCAGGACTACTATCCGGACGACCTGAGCCGGTGCTACGGGTGCGGGCGGCTGAACCCCGAGGGGCTGCAGATCAAAAGCGTCTGGGACGGCGAGGAGAGCCTCTGCCGCTTCCGCCCGCGCCCTTACCACACCGCCATGCCCGGCTATGTCTACGGCGGGCTCCTCGCCTCCCTGATCGACTGCCATGCCACCGGGACGGCCGCGGCGGCCAAGTACCGGGCTGAGGGCCGGGCAATGGACACGCTCCCGCCGCTGCGCTTCGTGACCGCCTCCCTGCACGTGGATTACCTGGCCCCCACTCCGATCGATGCCGAGCTCGAGCTGCGGGGGCGGGTCCGGGAGATCAAAGGGCGCAAGATCACCGTGGCGGTCGAATTGACGGCGAACGGGAACCTCTGCGCCAAGGGGGAGGTGGTCACCGTGCAGATGCCCGAGGCGTGGGGGAAGTAAACCGCGCCGCAGGTGAGGCGGGTGGGCTTAGGGGGATGAGCCCTTCGCCAGGATGTGGGTGGCGCTTCCCAGGAACATTTCGGCGGCTTCGGATTCGGTCTCCGACAGGGTCGGGTGGGGATGGATGCTGCCGGCCACATCCTCGGCCAGCGCCCCCATCTCTATGGCCAGCACCCCTTCCGATATCAACCCCTCGGTGTCCCGGCCGGTGATGCCGACCCCCAGGATGCGGCCGGTTTCCGGGTCGGCCAGGATTTTGGTCAACCCCTCGGGCGCCCCCATGGTGGTGGCGCGGCCGGAGTATTTCCAGGGGAATTTTTGGACCCGGACAGGAATACGTTCCCGCTGCGCCTGCTCTTCCGTCAGACCGCACCAGGCGATCTGAGGGTCGGTGTAGACCACGGCCGGGATTGCCCGCGCATCGAAAGCCGACGGCTTGCCGGCAATGGTTTCGGCGGCGATTTTGCCCTCGTAGCTGGCCTTGTGGGCGAGCATCATCCCGCCCACCACGTCGCCTACGGCAAAGATGTGCTCGTCCGCCGTGCGCTGGTGTTCATCGACCAAAACAAAGCCGCGGGGGTCGAGCCGCACCCCGGTGTTCTCTATCCCCACCCCCCCGGTGGCGGGCGTGCGGCCGATGGCGACCAGCACGCGCTCGAACTCCTCCTGCACCGCCCCGCCCTCGCCTTCGAGACGCACCGCAACGCTCCCGCCCGTCTCCTCCAGGCCGGCCACGCGGGCGTTGAAGCGGATCTCCTTGAAAATCTGCGACAGCCGTCGTTGGAGGGGTTTCACCAGATCGCGGTCGACCCCGGGCAGCAGCCCCCCGGCGGTTTCAACGAGGCTGACCCGGCTCCCCAGGGAGGCGTAGACGGTGCCGAGCTCAAGCCCCACGTACCCCCCGCCGATCACCAGCAGGCTCTCCGGCACCTCCGCCAGCGCCAGCGCCCCGGTGGAGCTCATGATGCGGCCGCCGGTCCTGAATTCCGTTCCCGGGAAGGGGATCGGCCGGGAGCCGGTGGCGAGGACGGCATGGCGGAAGCGGATGCGGCTCACCTCCGCATCGCGCAGGCGCACGGAGGTCGAGGATTCGAACTCGGCGCGGCCCTGGATGAGCTGGACGCCGCGGCTGCGGGTCAGGCTCATCAGCCCGGTCGCCATCTTCTCGATCACCTCCGCCTTCCAGCGCCTGAGCCCCGCCAGGTCGATCCGGGGCGGCCCGAAGCTCACCCCCATGGCCGCAGCCCGCTCGGCGTCGAAAATGAGCTCGGAGAGGAAAAGGAAGGTCTTGGAGGGGATGCAACCCTTGTACAGGCACACCCCGCCCGGCCGGGGAGCGGGGTCCACCATGGTCACATCCAACCCGAGATCGGCCGCCCGAAAGGCGGCGGCATACCCCCCCGGGCCGCTGCCGATCACGAGCACCTCGGTCTCCTGCGCCAGCTCCCCCATCACCATTTTCAGCGACTCCTTCGCTGCTTATGTGCGAACCAAATTTCCACTTTAAATTCAGATTTCCTGATGCCGCGGCTTCATCAAACGATCGACCACTCGGATCGGGTTCTCTCCGGAAACAACACAAATCGCGGCAGGATGCCGCTCCCACAGAAACAAAAGCCCACGGAGAGGCTGGCCCGGTAACGACGGCTTCGCCCAAAGCCCAGCTTCAAGGCGCGCAAGTTCCGCAGAGCGAGGCGTACTTCAGGTACGCCGCAGCGACTGCGGAACGCAGCGCAACGCAGAAGATGGATCCTCCATGATCTGCTTGAAGCGCGTGAGAAAATTGACGGCGTCCGCCCCGTCCAGCACGCGGTGGTCGATCGAGAGGACCACGGGCATCATGAGCCGCGGGAGGATTTCGGGGCCCTTTTCGCCCGCCACCACGGCCGGCTGAAGGCGGCCCTGCCCCAGGCCGAGGATGGCCACCTGGGGCGGGTTGATGATCGGGAAAAAGCCCCACCCGCCGAGCGCACCGGCGTTGGTGATCGTAAAGGTGCCGCCCTGCAGCTCCTCCAGTCCGATCGTGCGCGCGCCGGCTTTCTCGACCAGAGCGGAAAGCTCCACCGCCAGCTCCTTGATGCTCTTGTTGTCCACGTTGCGGATCACGGGCACCATCAGCCCCTCGGCGGTGTTCACGGCCACCCCCAGGTGGTAGTACTTCTTGAGGACGATCTCACCCGCCGCCGCATCCAGGCTCGCGTTGACCTGGGGATAGGCCTTGAGCACGCTCGCTGCGGCCTTCAGCGCAAATACCGTCACGGTCAGCTTGCCGCCCCGGTTTTCAATCTCTTTTTTATGCTTTTGGCGGAAGGCTTCCAGGCGGGTCACGTCCACCATCTCCTGGCTGTTCACATGGGGGATCTGGGACCAGGCGAGGGACATCTGCCGGGCGGTGGCCCGCCGGATGGAGCGGAAGGGCAGGCGCTCCACCGGCCCCCATTTGGCGAAATCGGGCGGCTCGGCCGCAGCGGCGGGCGGTGATGCGGCGGG
>JALOOS010000248.1 GCA_025454275.1 Desulfobacterales bacterium
GTGCGCTTGTCCCCGTGCGAAAGGGCGCCGGCCACATAGAGCTTCTTGTCGATGAGCCCGACGCTCTCCAGGATATGGTGGGTTTCCTCCACCACCAGGCGCTGCGCCGGCGTGAAGAGCCTGTACCCGAGGCCTTTGCGCGAGAGGATCGAGACCTGCACGTTCCGGAAAACCGTGAGCCGTGGAAAAATGTTGGCGATCTGAAACGATCGGGCGATGCCCCGGCGGCAGATTTCGTAAGCCGGCAATCCGGTGATCGGCTCGCCTTTGAAGAGGATCCGGCCGTGGTCGGCTTTGAGCTGCCCCGAGATCAGGTTGAACAGGGTGGTCTTGCCGGCGCCGTTGGGGCCGATCACGGCCACCATCTCTCCGGCGTTCACGGTGAGCTCGGCGCCGTTCACCGCCTTGAACTTGTCGAAGGATTTATGAAGGTGTTCGACCTGGAGCATGGCCTTCCTTCTACTCCGGGACCGGTGGGTGGGCGTGGCGCCGGTGGGCGCGGATGCGCCTTCGCAGGTCCAGGCCCATGAGCCCCTCGGGCAGGAAGAAGATCAGAAGAATCAGGACCACCCCCAGGATCAGGGTCCAGTACTCGGTCGTGCTGCCGACGAAGGTGCGCAAGGCCACCATGATGGCCGCCCCCAGCATCGGACCGTAGAAGGTGAACCAGCCCCCCAGCAGGCACATGATGAAGATCTCGAGCGAGAGCACCCAGAAGAGCATGTCCGGAAAGACGGAGCTCTCGATCACGACGAAGAGCACCCCGGCCGCTCCGGCGAAAAAAGTGGCGATCACGATGGCGGCGAGCTGGTGGCGCCGCACGTTGATCCCGACCGCCTCGCAGCGCTGGGGGTTGTCACGGATCGCCCGCAGGGTGGCGCCGAAGGGGGATTTCAGGATCAGGTACAGTACGGCAAGACAGGCGGCGGTGACCGCGAGCACGAAATAGTAGATCCCGGTTGCGGTGGACAGGAACCCCGGCATGGGGATGCCGTGGATCCCGTCGTCCCCGGCGGTCAGGTCGTACCAGCGCAGGACGATGATCCACAGCAGCGAGCCGAGGGAGATCTGCAGCATGCCGAAATAGAGTTTGTTCAGGCGCACGCAGATGCCGCCGATGATCAACCCGGCAACGGCGGCCATGACCGGCCCGGCGGCAAACGCCGCCCAGGCCGGCAGCGCGCTCCGGGTGATCAGCAGCGCCGCGCTATAGGCGCCGACCCCGTAGAACGCCGCATGGTGGAACTGGTAGATGCCGCCGTGGCCCACCAGGAAGTTCAGGCTCATGGCGAGAAGCCCCATCACGAGGATCACCGACAGGATGTAGACGTAAAAACGACCCGCCACGGCCGGCACGCACAGCAGCGCCGACAGGAGGATCAGGCTCAGGATGAATTCCCGCGAGCGGAGGATGTCGGCGATCATCGCACGGCCCTCGTCACCAGACCGACTTCAGCAGTCCGGTGGGCTTGAGGGTGAGAATGCAGACCACCGCCAGGTAAGGGAAGACGATGGCGAACTGGGGCAGGAAGAGCACGCCGAGCGACTGGGTGAGGCCGAAGATGAGGGCCCCCGCCATGGCGCCCCAGATGTTGCCAAGCCCCCCGATGGTCACGATCAGAAAGGCCTCGATGATGATGGTGTGGTCCATCCCCAGGGTGATGCTCACCGTCGGGGCCACCAGGGCGCCCCCCAGGCCGGCCAGCAGGCAGCCGAGCACGAAGGCCATGGCGAAGACCCAGCTCACGTTGATCCCGATCGCCCCGACCATCTCCCGGTCCACCGCGGCGGCCCGCGCGATCTTGCCGAAGGTGGTCCGGGTGGAGATGAGCCACAGGCCGACGGCAACGAGCGGCCCGATGACCAGCAGGAACAGGTTGTAGCGGGGCAAAGCGGTGCCGAGAACGGGCACCGATCCCTGGAGAAAGGGCGGGGCGGTGATGGAGCGGTAGTCCGCCCCCCAGGTCATCTTGGTGAGATCGCCCAGGATCAGCATGAGCGCGAAGGTGAAAAGGAGCAGCATCAGGTGCTCGCGCTCGTAAAGATGGCAGAAGAGCGCCCGTTCCGCGACCAGGCTGATCAGAGCCACGGCGAGCGGGGCGGCGATGAGGGAGAGCCAGAACCCGCTCGATCCGCCGACCGCCGTGGCGACGCTGTGGGCCACGAACGCGCCGATCATGTAGAGCGAGCCGTGCGCGACGTTGGGCACGCGCAGGACCCCGAGGATGAAACTCAGGCCGGAGGCCACGATGAAGAGGATCATCGCCCGGCTGAGCCCTACCAGCAATTGGCTGATGAAACCGGCAAGGGTGACGCTGATCTCCATTACCCGTATCGCCTTGAAAGGCTCTGCCCGCCCGGCAACGCGGCGCGCGGGGCGGGCAGGGGCCAACCGCCGCTACATCATTTGCGGGCGGCCTGGATCTCTTCACAGGTGGGCATGACCTCCCCGCCGCGCAGGGTGAGGATGTCGGTCGCCACCGCCGCTCCGAACTCCTTCGAGATCTTGGTGGTCCCGAACAGCATGGGGTAGACGGCCTGGTGGTCGCAGGCCCGCATTTCGACCTTGCCGACCGGGGTCTCCACCGTCAGCCCCTCCACGGCGTCGATGAAGGCCTCCTTGTCGATCTTTCCGGCCTTGCGGAATCCCTCGGCGATGAGGTAGGCCGTGGTGTAGGCATGAAAGGCCGGAAACCCGGGGGGGGCGTTGTAGCGCGCCTGGAACTCCTTGACGAATTTCCGGTTGCTCTCCAGTTCCGGGTAGTAAAAGAGGTAGTCCATGGTGCCCATGACCCCTTCCGGCGCCTCGGTCCCGAGCGGCTTGAGCACCGCGTAGTCGATCGCGGTGTGGATGTAGATCGGGATCTTCTGGTGGATGCCGGTGGTCTTGATGGTCTTCAGCACGTTCGCCATGCTGGCCCCGCCGGTGCAGAAATGGATCAGGTCCGGGTTGGCGGCCTGGATGCTGGTGAAGTAGGGGACGAGATCCGGCTCGCCGACCTTCCACCACGTCCGGCCGATGAACTCGACATCCGGCTTCATCTGCTTCATGTAGCGGGTGAAGCTTTCATCCAGGGCATGGCCGTATTCGTAGTCGTCCCCGGCGACCCAGATCCGCTTGATGGGCCGCTTGGAGAGGACACTCGCGGCGGTCTTGCCCGCCATGGCGGTGTTCTCGGTCGTGGAGAACACATAGCGGTGGCCCGCCTTGCCGGTGATGTTCTCGCTCTTGCTCATCCAGGCGAAATAGGGGATTTTCTCTTTCTTCGCCACGGCATCCGAGACGGCCATCGCCAGGCCGCTGTTGACCGTGCCGACGATGAGGTCCACGTTCTCCTTCAGCACCAGCTCCTTGGCCATGTTGAGGCCGATGTCCACCTTGAACTTGTCGTCGCG
>JALOOS010000249.1 GCA_025454275.1 Desulfobacterales bacterium
TTGCCAGATGAACTGGGAGAAGAGGAGGCTGGCGATCATCACGACCGGAAAGACCACGATCTCGGATTTGATGATGCCGCGGATGCTCGTTCCGGTGAGCTCGATCTCGCGGAATCCGACCGTGGCCCCGCCGTAGTTGTGGATGGGGATGGGGGCGTACCAGATCTCGATGCCTTGATAGCCGAAGTACTTCGCCCCGGCGATGAAGCTCGCCTCCCGCACCAGCGGCAGGCTGACGAACTGGCCGGCGATCCCCTCCATCCGGGCGGTGATGTAGGAGATCATGGGGGTGTAGACAAAGCCGTAGAGCAGGAAGAAGACCACCGGGAAATTCGGGACCAGCCAGACGCAGAGCAGCACGTAGGAGACGGTCGAGAAGACGTAGATCCCGATCGCAATCCAGAAATTGAAATCGCCCCGGCCCGGCGGCGGCCGGAAGAGGTCGCGCCAGCTGCCGCGGTCTCCGGCCGCGCCGCGTTGAAAGGAGCGGGCCACGTGCCAGATGCCGACCACGGCGATGGCGAGCCCCAGGCCGATGCCGAAGCTCAGGTAGAAATCGAAGTTGTTCGCGAACACGGTCTCCACCGTGCGCATCCCCGGGTGCCACCGGGTCAGGATGCCGGCCTGGTAGAGGAAGGGGTTGGCCACGATGGTGATGATCAGCCCGCCCAGGCCGCCGATGACGGCCCAGAAGGGGAGCACCATGCCGACAAAGACCAGCCCGAGGTCGAACTGGATCCCGGTCGCGACCGCCGGCAGCCACTCCTCGGTGTGCACCGTCAGGTCGACCCACGGGATCGGGATCAGGCGGATCGGCTCCATCAGAAAGAGGGCGGAGACCGCCGGCAGCAGGACGTAGAGCGCGCCGAACGCCAGTCCGATCACGGATCCGATGGAAAACACCCGCCACTTCCACCCCGTCTCGCGCTCCTCGGTCGACTCGGCCAGCGCCATGGTCCCGAGGGCGGCCACCGGCGCCATCGGGAAAGGCAGTTTTTCAACATCGGAGGTGATGCGGTAGAGGGCATAGCCCAGCCCGAACTGATCGATGCGGGTGATGATCTGGGTGCCGATCAGGAGCAGGATCGGGATCAGCCAGTCCCGGTGGAAAAAGGTGCGCTCCAGCAGGGCGGCCGATTCCGGCGCCGGGGCCACCCAGGCCGGGATGTACTCGGTCAGCCCCAGCATCCGCGCCGCATCGGACTGAACCAGGTACTGGCTCCAGAGCAGCCCCTGAAACGGGGTGTGCAGGGCCGCGCCGGCCATGTAGTAGAGCAGGAAGATCTCCTGCTGCTTCAGGTCGCTGTAGGAGCGCTTGGCCAGCTCCGCAAACAGGATGATGGTCACCCAGCGTGCGGCCGGGCCGATGCCGGTGCCGATCACCAGCTGCAGGTACATGCTGCCGGGCATCATCAGAAAGCCGATGAAAATCGCTCCGACGATGGTTTTCCAGTCGAAGCCCTCCTCGAACTGCGCCGGCGCCTTCAGCAGGTCCCGGTACTCCTTGAGTTCCTTGTCCTCTTGCATGGGGGCTCAGTCCGGCAGAACGAGATAGCTCGCGTAGCTGAACAGTCCGTAAATGGCCCAGGAGCCGGCCATGAAAAAATCGCCGATGATCAGGCCGACGAAGAAATAGCGCACCTTCTTGAACAGGGTCACCCCTCCGTAGCGCAGGCAGAGGGCGTTGCAGACCCACCCGGCGAAGAAGCTGAACCAGAGAATCCACATGGCCGAGCTGTAGGCGGCGAGATAGCCGATGGGGTGGATCGGCCACCAGGTGAAGCGATGGTAGCAGACGACCAGGGCCAGCATCACGACCGCCCCGGCGGCGACAAAGGTCAACACCCAGCGGCTCGCCGCGGCCGGGGATTCGACCAGCTGCAGGGCGCTGTCGTAGACCGCGAGGGTCGTGCGGGTGGCCCACTCGGTGTGCAGTTCGCGCGCGCCGAACTTGTAGCACACCGCGAGCATGGCGATGAAGGAGACCGCCACCCCGGCGGCCAGGGCCACAACGATCCCGGCGCACACCCAGCGGTTGGTGCGGACCCCGTCGGTGATCTTGCGCGTGTGGAGCAGCGAGGGCATGAGCGCTTCGCGCAGGTCGACGAAGAGCATCTTCTGCAGGATCGCCGCCATCACGACCCCCGCCTGGGTCAGGAACTTCGATCCGAACAGCGCGATGACGCCGTCGAGCGGCGCCGCCGTGAGGGTGAAGTAGGTGATCCCGCCCTGGCAGATGACGCGTGTGGCGGCCAGCATGAAGAGAAAGAAGAAGGCCACCACGACCACGGCCGCCGACACGGGGATCCCGAACGCGGCACACCAGCCCACGATTCCCAGGCTGCCGGCCGCAAACCCCCAGAAAGCGATCGGGGTCGGGAGCCATTCCGCTGCCGGGTCCTCGTCACGCCGCCGGCCGAACGCCTTGAGCAGGGTGTCCAGAAAGTGAAAACGGGCGAGCCAGGCCAGGAAGAGGACAAAGACGATGGTGGCCCCGATCATCTGCGTCTCCTCGGGGCGGGAGAGGGTCGGGCCGAAGGTGACCCCCAGGGCGGCGGCGGGGATGTTCACCCCCAACACGCTCAGCAGCCCGACCAGGAGGGCGCCGGCGATGAAGAAGAACCAGAAGGAGAAGGAGACCTGGGTCGAGGTCAGGAAGGCAAAGCCGATGAAGGCCGGGTAGATGCAGATTTTGAGCTTGGTGAAACCGGAGAACAGGCCGACCTTGGGGAAGTAGCTTCCCGCCAGCACGACCGTCGGGATCGAAGGCACGGAGGGGTTGTAGAAGCTCAGCCCGTTCAGCAGGTGCAGCCCGACCGGGATCAGGAGGCCGGCGAGCAGGAAGCGGTTGGCAAAAAAGGCCGCCACGCGGCCCTCGTCGAGGCTCTCCTGCATCATGAACGGCACGCGCAGCAGCGGGAAATTCATGCGCTCGTTGTAGAGCGGCTGGCGGCTCAAGAGGCTCACGATGCAGAGCATCACCAGGTAGCAGAGCAGAACGAATCCGCTCCAGCCCAGGAGCGGGCCGATCCAGGCCCCCCAGGGGATGGCCTGCAGCACCTCGCCCCACGCCATCTGGCGGCCGCCGGTGAGCCCGTTGTAAAACCCCTCGACGGCCTCCATCTGCTGCGGAAACCATCCCGCGGGCAGGAGCGGGTGCAGCAGCTCGCTCCAGCGGTTTTCCACCGTCGCAAAGTAGAAGGGAACCGTCAGGTTGAAAAAGAAGGTGCGGGCGAGCCCGGTCCAGGCGATGCCCGACAGGAGCACCATGAAGGCCCAGGCGACGAGCATCTCGCGGCCGGTGATCAGCCGGCGCCGTTTAAAAACCGCCCGGGCCGCCGCCGTGAGGATCATCATCCACACCAGGATGTAGAAGGGCGCCAG
>JALOOS010000250.1 GCA_025454275.1 Desulfobacterales bacterium
AACCAGATCGAGGCGAGCGGCCGCGGGTTCAGCTTCCAGCGCGATGAGCCGCTCGACATGCGCATGGACCCGCGAATCAAAGAGAGCGCCGCGGACCTCGTCAACCGCCTGGAGGAGCGGGAGCTCGAAGCCATTTTCCGCGACTTCGGCGAAGAGCGCCACGCCCGCGCCATCGCCCGCCGGGTGGCGGCCGAGCGCCGGCGCGGGCCCATCCGCACCAGCGCGGAGCTGGCCCGGATCGTCGCGGCGGGACCGCGCCGGGAAAAAAGCGGCGGCCGGACCATCCATCCGGCCACCCGGGTCTTCATGGCGCTCCGGATCGCCGTCAACCGCGAGCTGGAGCGGCTGAAGGCCTTCTTCGACGCCCTTCCCGGCCTCCTCAACCCGGGCGGCCGGGTGGTCGTCCTCTCCTTCCACTCGCTGGAGGACCGGATCGTCAAGCAGGGCTTTAAAGCGCTCTCACAGGCCCCCCGGCTTGACCGCTGGCCGGGGGAGCCGGCGATGGAGTCGGGAGGGGGGATGTTGAGGATCCTGACGCGCAAGGTTGTCCGGCCCGGAGCCGATGAGATCGCCGCCAACCCCATGGCGCGCAGCACCAAGCTGCGGGCCGCAGAGCGCACCCGCGAGGAGGGTTCGATAGCGCCGCGATGAGCACGCCGCCCGCCAACATCCGCCGCCGCAGCCCCCGCCGGATCGCCCTGTGGCTGTCGATTCTCTTGGTCTTCATCGCCGAGCTCCTGGTCACGACCTGGGTGCGGGTCCAGTGCAACAACCTGGGCTACGAGATCGCCGCCCTGAACGGTGAAACCCAGCGGCTGGTCGAGCTCCAGGACAACCTGCGGGTCGAGCTCGCCCGGCTGAAGTCCCCCCAGCGCATCACCCGGATCGCGCGCGAGATGGGCCTGACGATGCCCGCCCCGGCGCAGGTGATGGTTTTGCCCGGAGCGCCATGACGTCGAAATTCCTCCGCCTGCGCATCCTGATCGTCGGCCTGGTCTTCACCGCCGCCTTTGCGGTGATCGGCGGCAAGGCCCTGATGCTGCAGATCACCCAGGGCTCCTGGCTCTCCCGCAAGGCCTCCGGCCAGGTGGAGGACGAGCTGCGCTCCGTCGGCAAGCGGGGCACGATCTTCGACCGCCGCGGCCGCGAGATGGCTGTGAGCGTGGATGTCACCTCCATCGCCGTGCGCCCGGCCAGGGTGAAGGAGCCCGAGGCCGCCGCCCGCGAATTGGCCGGCATCCTGAAGAGACCCGCCGCCGAGGTCAAGGCCAAGCTCACCGCGTCCAAGCCTTTCGTGTGGGTCAAGCGCCAGGCCACCCCCAAAGAGGTCGAGGCGGTCCGCCGGCTGCGCACCCCCGGGATCGAGTTCGTCTCCGAATCCAACCGCTTCTACCCCAACCGCACCCTCGCCGCCCACCTGATCGGCTTTACCGGCATGGACGGCAAGGGGCTCGAGGGGGTCGAGTTCTATTACGACAGCCAACTGCGGGGCACGGACGCCAGCGTGCGCGGCCGGCGCGACGCCCTGGGCAACCGCTTTCACACGGAGCCGCCGCCGGACGAGGCCGTGAGCGGGAAAAACCTCGTCCTCACGGTCGACCAGGGGGTGCAATTTGCCGCTGAAACCGCCCTGAACGAGGCGGTCGCCGCCAGCCGGGCGCGCTCCGGCATGGCGGTGGTGATGGAGCCCCGGAGCGGGTCGATCCTGGCCCTGGCGCTCGCCCCGGCCTTCAACCCCAATGCCTACGAAGAGGTCAAAAAGTCCCTGTGGCGCAACCGGGCCGTCACCGATCCGTTCGAACCCGGCTCCACGCTGAAAATCTTCGTCGCCGCGGCGGCGCTGGAGCACACCAACCTCTCCCCCAAAACGACCTTCAACTGCGAAAACGGCGCCTATCGCATCGGCCGGCACACCGTGCACGACGTGCATCACTACGGCACGCTGACACTCCAGGAGATCATCAAATTTTCGAGCAACATCGGCGCGGCCAAGATCGGCGAGAAGGTGGGGCCGGAGAAGCTGCACCAGACCCTGCGGGCCTTCGGCTTCGGGCAGAAGTCGGGGATCGACAGCCCGGCCGAAACCGCGGGCCTGCTCATGCCGCCCCGCAGCTGGAAGGAGATCGACATCGCCGCCATCTCATTCGGCCATGGGGTATCGGTGTCCGCCATCCAGCTGATCAGCGCCGTGTCGGCCATCGCCAACGACGGAATCCTGATGAAGCCCAGGCTCGTTCAGGCCGTCACCGACCGCCAGGGGCGGGTGCTCGAAAAATTCGAGCCCGAGGAGGTTCGCCGGGCCGTCTCCACCGCGACCGCGCGCACGCTGAGGGAGGTGATGCAGGCGGTCATTGCGCCCGGCGGCACCGGCGTTCAGGCGGCCCTCGACGGCTACACCGCCGGCGGCAAGACCGGCACCGCCCGCAAGCTGGATGAGAACGGCCAATACACCAACGACCGCCACCTCGCCTCCTTCGTCGGATTCGCGCCGGCCGACGAGCCCCGGGTCGCGGTGCTCGTCGTGATCGACGAACCCAAGGGACAGGTCTACGGCGGCGCGGTCGCCGCACCGGTGTTCAAAAAAATCGCCCAGTCCGCCCTCAACATTCTGAATGTCCCGCCGCGGCCCGCCACCGAAAAGCTGAGGGTCTCCTGGGAGAACGGGGGGCGGGGATGAAGCTCGCGCACCTGATCGCAGCGATCGAGAGGAGCGGCGCGAGCGGGTTCACCGGCGAGGGGCCCGAGATCGGCTCCCTCCATTACAGCTCGCGCACGGTGACCCCCGGGGGGCTCTTCGTCGCGCTGCGCGGCCTCAAGGCCGACGGACATGCCTTCATCGGCGAGGCGGTCGCGCGCGGCGCCGCGGCCGTGGTGGCGGAGCGGGAGGTGGCAACGACGGTCCCATGCGTGATCGTCCCCAGCACCCGCCGCGCCCTGGCGGAACTCTCGGCCCGGTTCTACGCGGACCCTTCCGCGGCCCTGACGGTGGCGGCCGTCACCGGCACGAACGGCAAGACCACCACCACCTTCCTGCTCGAGAGCATGCTCCGCGCGGCCGGGTGCCGCACCGGCCTGATCGGCACGATCGAGACCCGCTTTGCGGAGCGCACCCTCCCCAGCCCGGTGACCACGCCCGAGTCCCTGGACCTGCAACGGATCCTGGCCGAGATGCGCGCGGCAGGGGTCACCCACGTGGTGCTCGAGGCCTCCTCCCACGCGATCGACCTCTCCCGGATCCACGCCTGCCGCATGGACGTCGCGGTCTTCACCAACCTGAGCCAGGATCACCTCGACTACCACGGGGAGATGGCCGCCTACTGGGCGGCGAAGAAGCGGCTGTTCACCGAGCACCTCGCCACCGGGCCCAAGGCCGGGCGGGCG
>JALOOS010000251.1 GCA_025454275.1 Desulfobacterales bacterium
CGCGAGGGCCAGGTTGAAGTTCAGCCCCAGCTCCACCCCCGGCCGGCCCAAGGCCAGGCCGATGAGCTGCGGCAGGTAGAGGATCGTGACGTGCAGATCCCGGTGCCGGGACCGGGAGACGGCACTCTGAAAGGCCTCCAGGTTCATCTGGCACATGGGGCAGACCGTGGCGATGGCGTCCGCTCCGCGGGCCGCCTCCAGGATCCCGGCCACCAGGGCCATCCCCACCTCGGGCCGGGTGTTCATGTGGGAGGCCCCGCAGCAGCGGCCCCCCATCGCCCAGGGGAAGACCTCCGCGCCGGTCGCCCGGATCAAGGGCTCCATGGAGGTCGGCATCTCCGGATCGTCGAACACCGCGAAGGGCCGCAGGCACTGGCAGCCGTAGTAGGGGGCGATCCGCAGCCCGCTCAGCGTCCGGGTCACACGGGAGCGGACGGCCTCCGGCCCGATGCCGGTGGCGAACAGATCCAGCAGGTGCCGCACACTTAGCCGCCCGTGATGCCTCAACCCCTCCTCTTCCAGGAGGGAGTTGACCGCAGCTTGCAGGGCAGCGCCGGTGCGCAGCTTCTCAGCAGCCAGTTTGAGATTCAGATAGCAGGCGCTGCAGGGCACCAGCACATCACGGAGGTCCGACTGCCGTTCGGCCAAGGCCAGGTTGCGCGCCGGCAGCGCCACGGCCAGCAGCTCGCTGACGGCCTCGGCCGCAGAGGCGCCGCAGCAGGTCCAGCCCTCAATCTCCTGCAACTCCACCCCCAATGCCGCCATGACCGCCCGGGTGGACTGGTCGTACTCGCGCGCGGTGCCTTCCAGGGAACAGCCGGGGTAGTAGTGGACTTTCATCGCCCCTCCTCCCGTTCGGCCGCCTTGCGAAAAATCGCCTCGAGCGTCCGGCGGCGACGCACCGGCCACCGCAGGGCCAGCTTGCCCTTGGCGACGAGCCGCGTCCCCAGGCTCGTGTAGCGCAGGGGCAGCAGCGGGTTTCTCATTTCGGCAAAGTAGAGGCTCATGAACTCCAGCTCGTTCACCCGGCCGTGGCGGCGCACGCTCTCCATGAACTGCCGGTAAAAGGCGCTGCTCGGCTTGTGGAGCGGCAGCCGGCGTTTGGCCGCCAGGCGCTTGAGCGCATGCATGGCCTCCGTCAGCGGCAGCCCGCGCGGGCAGCGCAGGGTGCAGTAGTAACAGGCCGAGCAGAGGGTGAAGGTCCGGCTGTCGAAGACCGCCTCCGGCTGGTCCAGCAGCACATGCCGCCAGAGCTGCCGCGGGGTGAGGTCCATGGCGAAGGCGTTGGGGCATGAGCCCGTGCAGGTGCCGCACTGGATGCACGCCTGGATCATCTCCCGCACGTGCGCGATCTCGTCGTGCGCCCGCGTCGTTTTTATCTCTGCATCGGTTGACGAACCCATCCGATTTCCTCCTGCCATTCATTTAATTTTTTACGGCCGACAGGAGGTCGGCCGTAAAAAATTAAATGGCTGCATCGATCATGGCGAGCATCTGCTGGGCCGCGAAGCCCTCCAGGACGGAGGCGTCGTTCGGGCAGACCGCGGCACAGGCCCCGCACCCCTGGCACATGGCCGCATTGACCTGGATCCGCCCCCGCTCCGCATCGAGCGTGCGGGCCCCGTACGGGCAGGCGGCGAGACACTGCTCGCAGAGGCTGCAGAGGCTGTGACGCACCCGGGCCGTCACCCGGCCGGTCGCCAGACGCTCGCGCGCGAGGATGCGCAGCGCGCGCTGGGCCGCCGCCTCCCCCGTGGCGATCGACTCGGCGATCGTGTAGGGCGCCAGCGCCAGCCCGCAGGCAAACACCCCCTCTTTCAGCGCATCCACGGGCCGCCACTTCGATTCCGCTTCCTCGAAAAACCCGTCCCGGTCCAGATGCGCCCCGTAGGCCTCGGCCAGCTCAGCGGGCAGGGTGGGCGCCACCCCGGTGGCCAGGACCACCAGTTGGGCGTCGATCTCGAGCGCGCAGCCCAGGATCGGCTCATCCACCCGCACGCGGGCGCCGGCCCCGCCCGGTTCCACCTGCGGCGGCCGGTCCGCCGGATAGGGGATGAACACCACCCCCTCCGCCCGCGCCCGGGTGTAGTCCGCCTCGCTGAAGCCGCAGCTCATCAGGTCCCGGTGCAGCACGAAAAGGGAGGCCTGGGGATTGCGCTCGCGGATGACCCGAGCCTGCTTCAGGGCGGTCGCGCAGCAGACCCGGCTGCAGTAGTTCCGAGGCTCCCGGCGCGACCCCGCGCACTGGATCATCACGACCGTGTCCAGCCCCGCGGCATCTAGGCGTCCGTCGCCCAGGCGGCGTTCCACGTCGGACTGGGTCAGGACCGCCGCGCCGCCCCTCTGGTAGTGCGGGGGGACGGGGGCCTCGATGCCGCCGGTGGCGAGAACCGCCACGCCGTGCGCGAGCGACAGCACCTCGTTGCCGGGCCCTTCGACCACGCTGCTGAAGGCGCCGACCGCACCCTGCGCATGGACCACGCGCGATCCGAGACAGACGCGGACGCGGGGGTGCGTTTCGACCCGCTGGACGGTGTCGCTGAGCAGGGCCGGGACGTCGTGGCCCTCCAGGGTGCGCCGGATCCAGTTCAGGTTCCCGCCCAGCCGCTCGCCCGCCTCCACCAGGAACACGTCGTATCCATGGTCGGCGATGGTGAGCGCGGCGGTCATACCGGCAATGCCACCGCCGACGACGAGCGCCCGAGGTTCGACGCGGATCTCCGGAGCGGGGGTGGGATCCGCCCACTTGAGGCCGGCGACCCCGGCCCGCAGATGGGAGAGCGCCGCGCCCGGCCGCAGCGGCTCCCCATCCGCCGCCGACGCCCAGGGAGAGATGTCGACCACCTCCACCCAGGCCGGAGGCAATCCCTTCTCCCGGGCCATCTCCCGCAGCGCGCGCCGGTGCACATGCGGCAGGCAGGCGCCGACCAGCAGGCGGTTGGCGGCGGCCGTTCCCAGGCGCGCGAGGAGCTGCTCGCGCCCGCCGGCGGTGCAGAGATTCTCGATCACCTCGACGGCGCACACCGCCGGATCGGCCCGCAGCGCGCGGGTCAAAAATTCCGGCTCCGCTGCGGGGGCGTCCGTCCGGCCGCAGCGGCACAGCGCCGCCATGATCCGGACCGGCTCGCGCAGCACGCTCTCCGGCACGCCGGGCGCCGCCGTCTCCACCTCCGCGAGGCTGCCGCCCGCGGCATGGATCACGAGCGAAGCGTTGGCCGCCGCGGCCGACGCCTGGATCACAGCCTCACCGATATCTTTCATGCCGCTGTAAGCGCCCCCGACAAAAATGCCCGGCCGGGCGGTGCGGCTGAGCGAAAAGGGAGTCGTCTCGATGAACCCCCAGGGGTTGAGGGGCAGCTCCAGCCG
>JALOOS010000252.1 GCA_025454275.1 Desulfobacterales bacterium
CACCCCCTTGGGCATCGGCGGGACCCGCTCTCCGCCCAGGACGTAGCCCCCGTCCAGCCTCATGACGCTGCCGGTCATGAAGGGGGCGTCCCGCAGGATGAAGCGGACCGCCGCGACGATGTCATCGAGGGTGCCGATGCGGCCGAGCAGGGTGTGGTCGCGGATGGCCTGCTGTTCGGCGGCGCTCAAGAGCCCCCAGCCGCGGGTGCCCGGGCCGTGGCGGGTGTCGCAGAAGCCGAGCATGATCTCGTTGACGCGCACCTCGGGGGCGGCCTCGCGCGCCCAGGTTTCGGTCAGGAGCGAGACCGCGCGGTTGGCGGCGGCATAGCCGTCGTTGAAGACCGGTGCGGCCGGGCCGGATCGGCCGACCAGGGCGGCGATGGAGGAGAGATTGATCACGGCCCCGTCGCCGGAGGCCTTGAGCCGGGGCAGGGCGGCGGCGAAGACCCAGCGTTTGGCGCGCAGCGTGGTCTCGATCTCGAGGTCCCACTGCGTGCGGGTGTAGGCGCCGTGCACCACGGGCCAGCCCCCGCGCTCGATGTTGTTGATCAGGATGTCCAGCCGGCCGAAGCGGCCGGTTGCAGCCGCCACCGTGCGCTCGCAAGCTTCCGGGCGGCGCAGGTCGGAGCTGACAATGAGATGGTCGCCGCCGGCGGAGGCGAGATCGCGGCGCAGGTTTTCCAGCTCCTCCTCCCAGTCGAAGGTGGTCACGGCGACCGCACATCCATCTCGCGCGAGCGCCAGCGCAATGGCCTTGCCGATGCCCTTGATGCCTCCGAGCACCAGGGCGGCCTTGCCGTTCAGGTCCATGGCTCTCACCTCCTGAGATACGGTCGCACGGCGCGCGTTGATCCCCCGGCCGGCCGGGTCAGGCCGTCTCCCCGTCCGTTGCGATGAGATGCCGCGCCCACGCAAGCCCCGCGTGCAGCAGCGCGAGATCATCGCCCCGGGCCGCCCCCGGAAACTGCTCGCAGAGTGCCGTTCCCCCGGGGAGGCGGCCGCCCGCAAGCGCCGCTCGAAAGGCATCCGCGTCGTACAGGGCGGTGAAGATGCGATCGCCGGTTGCGGAGCTGAGCGGTCCGGGATGACGGCGGTTCTTGAGGGCGATCAGCTCGAGCAGCCGGTCGTTCTCACGGTTGTAATCGGAAAGCCCCTGGCATGCGACCCATTCGTCGACGCGCTGCCGGGTGGGCCCCTCGAACCCGCGGCAGTGCGGTTCCCGCAGGAGATAAAAGGATTCGGTCAGCTCGCCCGTTGCGCGCGAGCGGCACACCGAGCGCACCAGGGGATAGATGCGGCAGGAGGCCGGCCGGTCGGGGTAGACCCCGCAGCCGGATTCCGTGACGAAGGGGCAGCGCCGCAAGGGTCGATCGGCGGGGATCAGCGTTGCGACCGGCAGGCCGGAACCGGGGCCGGTATGGCGCCGGGTGAACTGCGCGAGAAACCGGCCGGAGGTGAGGCCCAGCCCGCGGCGCAGCCGCAGGGCGTCATACGGGGTCAGAGCCTGCACCAGATCCCGGCAGCAGGCGTTGAAGCAGGCCACCCGCGGCGTGCATTCGAATTGAAAGCTCTCGTTTGCGGCGAACGGTTGCAGCGGGTCCCTCATGGCGGTTTCCTCACGGTCCTTATCGACACGTTAGGGGTTTGGTTCATTTTCGCCACGCTGTCAACCGGAATATTCGGGAGTGGATGCGGCGGCCGCCTGCATTTTGTGGCTGCGGCGCCATCGATCCCCATATGTGGATGCCTTCACGGCGGTCCTACTCCCAGGCCGCGATCCCCGATGTGGCGCTTCAAAAATTCTTGACAAGCCGGCTTTCGTGATGGTAAGGCTTCTCCTCCGCCAGAAATTTATCTTCCTGATTTGACGCAGTATTTTTGATCCGACGCGGAGGACCTCGCTGCCCGTGCGATTTCCCAGGCAGCGAATCGGAAAGCAGAGTTTGGCCCGGAGCGGCTGAGGATAATTTCAACCAACGAAGGGAGGTGCAAAACCGGACAGTTGAGCCTGAACATGGCAGCAGTGCGAAACCCCGCGTTCAATCACAATAACCACTCCTGAGGAGGTACTTAGATGCCAAGCTATGTCATTCAAGAAAAGTGCGATGGTTGCAAGGGCGGCGAGAAGACTGCCTGCATGTACATCTGCCCCAACGATTTGATGGTGCTCGATCCCACCGCCATGAAGGCCTACAACCAGGAGCCCGATCAGTGCTGGGAATGCTTCTCCTGCGTGAAGATCTGCCCCACCCAGGCGATCGAAGTGCGCGGCTATGCGGACTTCGTTCCGTTGGGAAGCAGCGTCATGCCGATGCTGGGCACCGAGGACGTCATGTGGACCTGCAAGTTCCGCAACGGCCTTATCAAACGCTTCAAGTTCCCCATCCGGACCACCCCCGAAGGGGCGGCCAATGCCTATGAGAGCTTGAAGGGCAAGGACCTGAACAGCCCGCTCCTGGCCACGGAAGAGGCCGAGGGGCGGCAGATGCCGCGTCCCAAGGAGCTCGTGAAGAAGTAGTCGATCCTATGCCCTGATCATTGATCCGGTTGGGTTTCCCCCCCGACCGGGACACAACCGAAAAATCCCACAAGGAGGAAGACATATGGCATTGCCGAACAAACCCAAGGGAGAGCTCAAAGCCGTCAAGGATCCGGAAGTCGTCGAGAAAGAGGTGGACATTCTCATCGTCGGCGGCGGCATGGCCGCTTGCGGCACGGCCTTCGAAATCAACAAGTGGCTCCAGCCGGGGCAGACCGTGATGCTGGTGGACAAAGCGGCCCTGGAGCGCTCCGGCGCCGTGGCCCAGGGGCTTTCCGCCATCAACACCTACATCGGCGAGAACGCTC
Source organism: Desulfobacterales bacterium (assembly GCA_025454275.1). GTDB lineage: Bacteria > Desulfobacterota > Desulfobacteria > Desulfobacterales > SpSt-501 > SpSt-501. The sequence continues at coordinate 2,848 of JALOOS010000252.1, forward strand.
CGGATGACTATGTGCGCATGGTCCGCAACGACCTCATGGGCCTGGTGCGCGAAGACCTGATCTTCGACCTGGGCTGCCACGTCGACGATTCGGTGTGGCTGTTCGAGGAGTGGGGGCTGCCGATCTGGAAGAAGGACGAGGCCGGCAAGAACCTGGACGGCAAGAAGGGTCAGAAGATGGGGACCCTGAAGTCCGGGGCGAAGCCGGTCCGCACCGGCAAGTGGCAGATCATGATCAACGGCGAGTCCTACAAGCGGATCGTCGCCGAGGCCGCCAAGAAGGCGATCGGGGACACCAACATCCTCGAGCGCGTCTTCATCGTCGAGCTGTTCCTGGACAAGAACAAGCCCAACCAGATCGCGGGCGCGGCCGGCTTCTCGGTGCGTGAGAACAAGGTCTACATCTTCAAGTGCAAAACCTGCATGATCGCCTGCGGCGGCGCGGTCAACATCTATCAGCCGCGGTCGGTCGGCGAGGGCAAGGGCCGGGCCTGGTACCCGGTGTGGAACTCCGGCTC
>JALOOS010000253.1 GCA_025454275.1 Desulfobacterales bacterium
CACCGGCCCCGAAGCGGACAACCTGGCGCTCGCCCAGGCGCGGGCCGAGACCGTACGGGAGTATCTGCACCGCATCTGGGCGATTGCCCCGCAACGCATGCGGATCGAGGCGCGCAACCTGCCGGAAGCGCCCTCCGCTCCCGACACCCGGCCCGGGCGGCTCGAGAACCAGCGCGTGGAGTTCGTCTTCAGCTCACCGGCCGCCCGCGAGCAGGCGATGGGCGCCCTGATCGCGGAGACGGACAACCGGCAAGCGCTGACCGTCCGCCTCGATCTCGACCCGCGCGCCGAAATCCGCTCTGGGGAGATTTTGATCCAGGGCGAGGATCGGGTGCTGACGACCCTGCCGGTCCCGGAGACACCCGCGCGGGTCTACGCTGTCCCGCTCGACACCCTCGGCCGGCAGCGGCTGGCCGGCCTGGGGGCCGTCGAGGCCCAGCTGCGCATCGACGACGGCTCGGGCAGGCGCCACGAAGCGGCCTCGGACCTCTGCCACATTCGCACCCGCACTCGGGAGGTGATCCACGCTCTCGACCATCCCCCATTCGGCACGCTCCGCCTGGAGCCGAAGCCCGTGACGGTCGAAGAGGTCACCGTTGTCGACAGCTCGCCGCTGCTGCCCCACATCTACTTTGACGCCGGCCGCTCCGAGATCCCCGAACGCTACAGCGTGTTCGCAACACCTGCGGAGGCACGCGCTTTCGATGAAACAACGCTGAGCGATGCGATGGAGAAATACCGGCATCTGCTCAACATCATCGGCAAGCGCGCCGCCGAACGGCCCCGGTCGCGGTTGACGCTGACCGGCTGCACCTCCGACACCGGCGCGGAAAAAGGGAACCTGGCCCTGTCGCGCCGGCGGGCGGAAGCCGTACGCGCCTACTGGACGGCGGTCTGGGGCATCGACTCCGCGCGCGTGCGAATCGATGCCCGGGGGCTGCCGGCCGCCGCAAGCAGCCCGGACCTCCCGGAGGGCCGGGCTGAAAACCAGCGCGTTGAAATCACCGCGGACGATCCGGCGATCCTCGACACGGTCCAAAGCACCCGGATCGAGGCCCTGAGCCAGACCGAACGGATCCGCATCGTGCCGGAGATAGAGGAGGGCCTGACCCTCACACGCTGGCGCCTTGCGATCTACGGCGACGGCGAACGCATCGAGGCGCTCGACGCAGAGGGGCCGCTGGAGGCCGCCTACGTGCTGTCGCTCAAGGAGGTGGGGCTGCTCACGATCGGCCGATACCGCTCGATCGCCGCGGAGCTGGAGGGCGTCGATGCGCACGGCCGGCGCCTTCAAGTGAGGGACAGCTCGGAGGTGCAGCTGCTCCGGCGGGAAGAGCGCCTCGCCCGCCGCGAAGGCTACCGCGTTGTCGAAAAATACGCCCTGATCCTGTTCGATTTCAACCGTGCGGAGATCGGAGAGCACAACCGTTCCGTGGTTGCGCGCATCGGCGCACGGCTCAAAGAGCGCCCCGGCGCCGTGGTCAGGGTCATCGGACACACCGACAGCATCGGCAGCTTCGACTACAATTTGGAGCTCGCGCGCAAGAGGGCCCGGAGCGCGTATGACCTGCTCCTCTCCGCAGGCGTGCCGGCGCGCGACCGGATCTCCCATGAAGGCAAAGGCCCGGCCGAGCCCCTCTACGACAACCGCCTGCCGGAGGGCCGCGCCTACAACCGCACCGTTGCGGTGATCCTGGACTATGAAGAGAAACCGTGAACCCATCCTTCCCCCGCCGGAAGCGCCGCTCGTTCCGATCCGCTCCCGCCGCATCGCTTCAACCTGATTTTTTGATCATCTTCGGGTCATCTTGCGGCGATCCGGCGCGCTTATTATGTTGTCGGTCCAAGTGGCAATAACTCTCCATTTATCCGCTCAGGAGGCAATGCGATGACAATCGGCTTTCTCAAACGGCGTCTTGCCGCCCCGGCCGTCCTGGCCCTGCTCGGCTTCACCGGTGCCCTCCTTCCGATCGGTGCGCAGGCTGCGACCCCGAACGCCCCATCCCAGCAGATGCTGGTGCCCAACTTTTCGGCCCTGGCCAAACAGGTTCAACCCGGCGTGGTCAACATCCGCACCGTGAAAACCATCACCGGCGGCGGCCCGGTGTTCCGACACTTCTTCGGCCCCTTCGAACGCCGCGGACCGCAGCCCCCCTTCGGCGAGGGCATGCCCGGCAACGAGCAGCGCCAGCGCAGCCTCGGCAGCGGGTTCGTCATGGATGCCGAGGGATACATCATCACCAACAACCACGTGGTCGAAGACGCCGACCAGATCAAGGTGCGGCTGGCTGACGAACGCGAGTTCGACGCGCGGATCATCGGCCGCGACCCCAAGACCGACCTGGCGTTGATCAAAATTGAAGGGGGCAAAGAGCTCTTCGCATTGCGCCTGGGCGATTCCGACCGGCTCGAGGTCGGCAGCTGGGTGCTGGCCGTCGGCAGCCCCTTCGGCTTGGAGCAGACCGTCACCGCCGGCATCGTCAGCGCCAAGGGGCGCTTCATCGGGGCCGGTCCGTATGACGACTTCATCCAGACCGACGCCTCGATCAACCCGGGCAACAGCGGCGGGCCCTTGCTCAACATGGACGGCGAGGTGGTGGGCATCAACACGGCGATCGTCGCGCAGGGCCAGGGCATCGGTTTCGCCATACCGGTCAACCTGGCGCGCGACATCGTGGCCCAGCTCAAGGACCACGGCAGTGTCATCCGCGGATGGATCGGGGTGGGGATCCAGGACCTGACGCCTGAGCTCGCCGACTACTACGGATTGAAAAACGTGAAAGGGGTCCTGGTGACCCAGGTCTTTCCCGATAATCCGGCCGAAAAAGCCGGTATCAAAGCCAAGGACGTCATCGTCGCCGTAGACGGCAAGGCGGTAACCACCGGCCGGGAGCTTTCCGCGGCGGTAGCCGCACTGTCCGTGGGCAAAGAGGTGCCCGTAAAACTGCTGCGGGACGGAAAGGAGTTGACGCTCAAGGTGAAGATCGCCGAGAGAAAGGACGGGGAGACGGCGGCCGCGGAATCGGGGCCCGATCCCGCCGACCTCGGGATCAGGGCCCAGGATCTCACCCCTGAAATCGCCCGCCGCCTGGGGGTCGATGAGAATGAGAAGGGGGCGCTGATCGCGGCCGTCCAGCCCGGGAGCAAGGCGGACCAGGCCGGCCTGCGGCAGGGGGACATCGTCAAAGAGGTCAACCGTACCCCGGTTCAGACCGCGGCCGATCTGCGTTCCCAGATCGGCAAGGCGAAAACCGGCGAGGCCGTGCAACTGCTTGTCAAGCGGGGCAGCGCCGGGTTTGTCGTGGTGAAGATCACGAAGTAACCGCCCGGCCGGAAGCCGGTACTCGCAAGGGGTCAAGGGTTATCAACCGCTCACCGCAAAGACCCCGGTCCCGATGGCTCCGGCGGAGGCCATCGGGGTCGGGGTCGGTATCGGGGCCGCGATCGATCGCTTCGATAGCGAAACCCAAATGGTTCAGATTTTAGCGGAGCTCGGAAGGCCGATTCCGACACCGACCCCGATCCGTCATCCCTTATCCTGCATCCCCTATCCCGCATCCCGTATCCTGTAGCCCCCATCCGGCACCCAGAGCCCCCCGTGCTGCGTCGGGCGCCACCCACTCGGGATCCTCCTCGAAATAGCGTATCACCAGCTCCAGGTACCGCGGTAGATGAAAGGTGCGGTGAATGCGCTTGCTGAGCACCGCGCCGTTTTTCAGATTCACCCCGAAATAGGTCCAAAACCCTTTCATACGGTCGAGCAGATGCCCGGGCCCGCTCAAATGGTCCCGATAGCGACCGAACAGATCCTCGTAAAAGGCCCGGAACCGCTCGATGGCGGCGCCGTCGGCCGGCGACCGGGTGCCGGACGCGCTCCAGGAAGAGCTGAAAGCTGTTCAGATCCGGCCGCCCGGTGTAGAGCTGCCGCGCCGTGCGCGGATGAAGAGTGATCTGCCGCAGCGGGTAGCGGTTCAGAACGGGGATCAGCCTGAAGATATCCTCGGGGGAGCTGAGGCCGAGCCGCAGCTTGATGGAGAGCCTCCCGGGGATGGCGGCAGCAACCTGCTCGAGGAACGCCCCCACGACTTCCGGGAAGGCGAGCAGCCCGGCTCCGCGCCGTTTTTTGGTCACCGGCCGGTAGGGGCAGCCGAGGTTCCAGTTCACATCCGGATAGCCCATGTCGAAGAGGCGGTCCGCCAGATGGATGAAATCTTCCGCGTTGTTGCCCAGGATCTGGGGTTCGACCTTCATCCGCCGGTTTCGTTCGGGCAGGAGGTCCCGCAGGTGCCGGTCGTTCAGGCGCGCGGCCGCGCTCGCCGCGATGAAGGGCGCCAGGGCTCCCTCAAATCCGTCGAAATGCTCGGCGAAGGTGGTGCGGAAAATGGCGTCGGTGAAGCCCTTGAGCGGGGCCAGAATCAGCTCGGGCGCGCGGCGTGCATGCTCCATGGCGGCATTATAAGAGGGGCCGTATCCCAAGTAAAGCGGAGCCGGGTGG
>JALOOS010000027.1 GCA_025454275.1 Desulfobacterales bacterium
CCCGGGGCGACGGAGGTTGATGTGCGGGGGAAGCGTTCATACCGGCCGACTCGTTCTGTCAGCATAGAGAACCGCGCATAGGGTGTCAAGCACCGGCCTGCGGCGCCAGCGGCCGGACGACGGGCCGGCGAACCACCCCGGAAATGGCTTGAAGCGCAAGCCATTCCTGATATACTTGTTTATCCCGGGCAGGTGGGCCCCAGCCGGTGGGCGCCCCGCCGCGGCAGGACGAAGATCGGATCGCGGCTGGAGCCTGCTCCGCCGAAGAACAGGCTACGAAGGCCGGGAGACGCTCCCACAGCATCTCGACCTGCGTGCGGATAAAGAGGTGCGCTTCGCACCATGAGGCGCTGAACAGGGTGCACCACTCCCCGCCGGCTCCGGAGCACCGGAAGGCCCGGGGACCGGTGGCAGTGGACGGCAGAGGAGGTGGCCTCATGAAAAAGGAACGCAACTACCAGCCCCTGCTGGTGATCCTGGTCCTGATCGTCATCGGGGTGCTGCTGTCTGCTGTGGATCGCGCTCCAGGACTGGCAGGCGCAGCGGATCGAGAGCGGCCGCCAGCAGGAGAACCGGGAGTTGCAGCAGCGCTCGGAGGAGCTCTCGAAGAAGATCGCCGACCTGGAGACCGAGCTGCGCGCCGTCCAGACCGAAAAGGGCGCCGACGACAGCCGGGCCGTCGAAATCATGGGACCGATCCCTGCGGAGACGCCCGGGCGGGAGCAGCCGCCGAAGGCGGCCGAGATCGAGCGGCAGGTCGTGGCCTTCTTCACCTACCTCGACAACCGGGGGTACGTGAAAGCCCTGCAGCTCGAGGGGGGAACCTACGCCCAGTATGCAGCTGCGGTGGATGATCTTTCCGCAAAGCTTCCGGCGGTCACCGGCGAAACCGATTCCCTCTACACCACCCTTCGCAACGTGTCCCACTTTTACCGTGCGCTGGGGAAAGAGCGGACCACGCTCGTGATCGAGGTCTTGCGCAACGAGACCGAAATCCTCGAATCGGCCATGCGCCTTTTTTTCACCTGGTACACCGGCCCGGCCGGCACGCTGAAGGGCCGGCCGTCGCTGCCGGTGATGTACGAGTACGCCGGGTTTTTCCTGAACACGCTCGGGGGCCGCAGCTACCTGATGCGCCGCGATTCCAAGGTGCGGCTGCTCACGATGTTTTACTGCCTCCTGGTCCTGGACCGCGCCAACGACCTGAAGCTGAATCCGAACGGCATCGATATCCGGCCCCCGCTCGCCCTCCTGACCCCGGAGATGCGAAGCCACCGCGGACTCGTCTACCGCAGCCGGTACCTGGCTGAACTGGAGCGCCTGGCCGCGAAATATCCGCCGGCGACGACACCGTAGATCGGGCACCGGCTCACACCTGCCCTAACCGCAAGACGCCGCTTGTGGGTGGGCACAAGGTAGGAGACCCTCATGCTGATCAAGGAACACGAGTACGTTCGCCAGACGCTGGAGCGCTATACGAACTGCAGGCTCGAGGATTTCTGCGACTACATCCTGATCACCAACTTCAAGCGCTACATTGCGCGCTTCCAGGAGAAGACCAAGGCCCAGTTCTCCGAGGGGAACTTCCGGATCGCCAACGCGAAGGAGTTGAACTGCACGATGATCGACTTCGGGATCGGCTCGCCCCAGGCCGCTCTCGTGATCAACTGCCTGGCCTACCTGGACAATCTGAAGTCGGTCGTCATGCTGGGCATGTGCGGGGGGATCGACGACATTCTGAAGCGGGGCGATTTCCTGGTGCCGTCGGCCGCCATCCGCGGTGAGGGCACCAGCCGGCACTACATGCCCCCCGAGTTTCCGGCCATCCCGGCCTCCTCGGTCAACCTCTACTGCATCGGCGCCGTGCGCAAGCTGGGCACCACGCCGCACTGCGGCATCGTCTACACGACCGACCGCCGGTTGTGGGAGTTCGACGAGGAGTTCGTCAACTATCTGCGCCACCGGCGGATTCTCGCGATCGAGATGGAGCTCGCCACCCTCTTCACCGTCGCCTACCGCTACGAGGTGCCGATCGGCTCGATCATGCTCGTTTCCGACATGCCGCTGCAGCGCCGCGGCATCAAGGACAAGAAGATCTCCGAGGAGATCTTCGCGAAGTACATGGACACCCATATCGAGGCCGGCATGGATGCGGTCGCCAAGCTGAGCAGCAACTGGAGCCGGGTGGCCCGCAAGCTGACGAGCGAGTGGTGACACCCGCCTCGCAAGCCCGCTCCCGGATTTTCGCCGCCCGGGATCGCTTCACGCCCCTCCCCGCACCCGCCGGCTTGGCTTGCCCCGATTGGTGATTACTGTGTGTCCCTCGGAGGTTGACGGCCGCAACAGCCGCCGCCTGAACCGACGGCATGAGGCCGAAGGCCGTTATTGCCGCTCAAGGGACCCACGATGAACCGACGCCGATTCATGCAGACGCTGCTTACGTTGACCAGGGCCTCGCTGCTGGCAAGCCTCCTGCCTCCGGCAGTGGGGCCCGCCTTAGCCGGGGCAGCGGGGCCGATATCCCATTACCGCCCCCTGGAAGGCAGAAACCTGCGGGACATCGCCCGCTATAAGCTTCACCATGGAAAGGAGCGATTCCTCAACCCCTTCGGCCGCGAACGCAGCGGCCGGCTGCTCAAGGTGCTCAACTGGAAGCTCTTTCACCGCAACGAGTTTGAAGCCGAGCTCGACGCGCAGCCGGTCAGGCCGGTCTCCCTGGATTGGGAGGCGGTGCGGGAAAACCGCGGGGTATCGATCACCTATCTCAAACACGCCGGCGTCTTGATCAACGACGGGGGCCACCGCATCCTGATCGATCCTGTCTTCTCGGAGATCTTCTGGTTCATCCGGGACTTCAGCCCGTTCGACTTCGATCCGGGCAGATTGCCCGCCCCCGACCAGGTGCTTCTGACCCACGGCCATTTCGACCATCTCCACCTCCCGACCCTGGCACGCCTGCCCCGGGAGGCGCACGCGGTCAGCCCCCTCGGCTACCGGGAGATCCTCTCCGAGGCCGGCCTCCACCACCGCACCGAGCTCGACTGGTTCCAGAGCGTGAATGCCGGCGGCCGGGAGATCACGCTCCTGCCCTGCAACCACTGGACGATGCGCAGCCCCCTGGCCGGTCCGAACCTTGCGCTGTGGGGCTCCTACCTGATCCGCACCGCCGGCGGCCTCACCATTTACGTTTCGGGCGACACGGGCTACTTCGACGGCTTCGAGCAGATCGGGCGGGAGTTCGCGATCGATCTGGCCATCATCAATCTGGGCGCCTATGCGCCGCGCTGGCTCATGGCCCAGAGCCACCTCGATCCTGCCGAAACGGTCCGGGCCTTCCGGGAACTGGGGGCCAAGAGGCTTGCGATCATGCACTGGGGCACGTTCAAACTGGGGGATGAGCCGGTTCATTTCCCTCCCCGCCAGATCCGGGAGGAGCTGGCACGTGAAGGGCTGCTCGACCGGCTGGTGGACTGGCGCCAGGGGGAGACGGTGTTGCTTTGATCCCCCGGCGGTTTGGCCCCACCCGGCTTTCGTGATAAGCTGCCCCATCCTCGCCCGGCGACAGCCGGCAGCTTAGAAAGAGACATGATTGGATGACCATGCTCTTCATGGCACCGAAACTGAAAGCGAGCTCCTGGGTCAGCCACCTGCGGGAGCAGGGCCCGGATATCGACCTGCGGGTGTGGCCCGACGACGGCCCCCGGGAGGAGGTCGAGTTCATCCTGAGCTGGAAACACCCGCTCGGTGAGTTCCGCAATTACCCGAATCTCAAATGCATCGCCTCGCTCGGGTTCGGCGTCGACCACATTTTGAGGGACCCCGAGCTGCCGCCGGGGGTGCCGGTCACCCGCCTGGTCGACGCGGCCATGACCCGGGCCATGAGCGAGTATGTGCTCGCGGCCGTGCTGAACCACACCCGCGGTTTCACCCGGTTTCTGAGGGACCAGGGCCGCGGGGTGTGGCAGCCGCGGGTCCCCTTGCACCCCTCCGAGGTGCGGGTGGGGATCATGGGGATGGGGACCCTCGGCCGGGATGCCGCCGGCACGCTTCTTTCTCAGGGGTTCCCGGTAGCGGGCTGGAGCCGCACCCCGAAACAGATCGAGGGGGTCGCTGCGTTCGCCGGGCCGGAAGGACTGGATCCCTTTTTGACGCGAAGCGACATCCTGGTCTGCCTGCTGCCGCTCACCCCGGCCACCCGTGAGATCCTCGACCGGCAGCTCTTTGCGCGGCTGCCCGCCGGGGCCTACTTGATCAACGCCGCCCGCGGCGACCACCTGGTCGAGGAGGATCTGCTCGCGGCCATCTCCGGCGGCCGCCTTTCCGGGGCCTGCCTGGACGTGTTCCGCACCGAACCGCTGCCGGCGGGCCACCCCTTCTGGGGCCATCCCCGGATCGTCGTCACCCCGCACATCGCCAGCCTCACCTATCCGGGGGCCGTGGCGCCCCAAATCATCGCCAATTATCACCGGGTCCGCGCGGGTCAGGCCCCCCTCAACGCGATCGACTTCGAAAAAGGATACTGAAAAGGAGCGCCTCCATGAAACCTATGATGAAACCCCTTCTGGGCGCCCTCTTCCTCTGGATCCTCGCCGCACCCGCCCTCGCCAACGACTTGGGCGCCGGCTTCCTGGACGCCCGCTGGGGCAGCCCCTCCGCCGAGCAAAAGGGGCTCACCCAGGTCGGCAGCATCGGCCGGATCGCCTTCTACATCCACCCCGACCGCGTCTACCGCATCTACGGCACCGAGGTGCCGGTGGTGATTTACGGCTACTTCGACGACCGGCTTTTCGCCGTCTACGTGCACATGGAGGGCATCGACGCCTTCAGCCAGATCCGAAGCTACGTGCAGCACAAGTACGGGATCCCCCGTATCACCCGCGAGAGCCGGGGCGATCTGACCACCCACTCCTGGAAGGTCGAGGAGACGCGCATCAAGCTCAAGCACTACCAGACCACCGGCAAGCTCAAGATCTCCTTCTACTACCTACCGTTATCCGGCCGCGCCAACCTGGAGATGGAGATCGAGGGCGACGAGCCGCCCGAGCCGGTCTTCCCCCTGAACGCCCGCCGCCAGCAGGAGGCGATCCAGCACATGGAGTTTCTTTCGTTCTAAGCGTGCGAAGGGAACGGGGAGGAGGGCCGCATCAGGCTGCCGGCAGGAGCAGGTTCCCCTGACCGTCGAAGGAGAGCGGGCCGCGGGCGATCACCTCGGCCTCGGCCGTCTGCGCAATCTCCTCCCAAAGCGCCCGGCTGGCCCAGAATTCCGACAGATGCAGGGTATCGCGAATGATCACCGCCCGCACCGCGGGAGCCGGGATGGGCCCGATGGTGGCAAACCCGGCTTGAATGGCTTTGAGGTCGTTCGGCAGCCGCACGGGAATGAAGGCCTTGTGCAGGGAGAGGCTGGTCAGCGCGTTCATCAGGGTGGCCTCGTAGTCGAGCGCCTGGAAGACCTTTTCGGTGATGATATCGGCGTTGCCCATGCCGATGGCGTTTCCGCCGGTCTTCTCCGAGAGGTTTAGAATCACGACGCGCTTGGCCGCGAGCATCCCTGAAAAATCGCTCTCCATCAGGTCATACGCCCGGCCGGTGACATTGGGATCCATGCCCGCCCCGCTGATCTCCTTGCCGATCCGGCCGACCACCAGCACATCCAGGCGGGTAAAGGGCAGCCGCGGCATGTTGGCTTTGGCGAGGGCATTGAGCCGGGTCTCTTCGGCGAGGGTCCGGTCGGCGGGGACCCCCGCGACGGCCAGCAGCCGATCATAGGCATTCTCGACCACGGCCAACCCGAAACGGTAGTTCGAAGCGGCGGCGATCCCCGCGCCCATCGCCTTGAGCAGCGGGAAAAAGCCGTGTTTCATGGCCCAGGTGTGATAGGCGACCGCCCCGGCGTGCTTGCCGAGGCCGATGCAAAGCATCTTGAGAAGACCGCTTTCGGCCGGGCCGATGAACTTGGTGTGGGGTTTGATCCGGTTGATGACGATGGAGTGCTCGGCGGCCAGCGCATCCCGCGCGAAATAGAGCGGCACCTCTCCGAACACCGTGCCGATCCGCTCCACCTCCATGGAAGAGACCACCGGCGCGCCGCAGTTCGCCTCGCTGACCTGGAGCCGCCTCAGCACGGCCGCCTGGCCGTCGGCGGTCGCACCCCCGTGGCTGCCCATGGCCGGAACGATGAACGGCCGAGCCCCCGCCGCCTGAAGGTGCGCGCAGACCGCCGTGACGAGCTCGCCCAGCCGGTCGATGCCCCGGCTGCCCACACCGACCGCCACGCGGTCCCCGGAGCGGATCCCGCTCTGCGGCAGGAGGGCCTCCAGCTCGCGCGCCACCGCCCCGGGAAGGTCCTCCAGCGTTTCGGCCCGGTAGTGCATCCGCACCCGGCAGAACTCCGGAAATTCGAAATCCGATTCAATGAAGGCGGGATAACGCATGCCGCTCCCGGGTCCCGGCCGTGACAAAACGGCCGCATTGCGTTAGAGTGGTGGCATGAACATGAACTCGACCAACTCCGGGGCCGAGCTTTTCAAAGGGGTCCTGCTGGCCCACCTGATCATCGTCCTGCACGTGGCCGTCATCGCCGTGGTCGGGCTTCTGGTGATCTTTTTCGGCGGCCTGGCGCGCTACTGGGCCTGGATCCTTTTAGGGGGGCTGGCCGCGGTCGTAATTCTCGCCGCACTGGTCTACCGCCGTATCCGAGCCGGGAGCCGCCGGATGGTCCGCGACCTTCGGGGGCTGCCGGACATGGCCGGCGCCACCACGGAGATCAGCTTCCTGGGCGGCCTCGCATCGGTCAAATTCAGCCGGCCCCACCCGGCGAGCCACTTGCCACCGGCGGCCGGGCCCGCGGCCCTGCTCGAAGAGTCGGAGACCCAGCGCATCCGGGAGCTGGCCCAGCTGGCCCAGATGGTCGAAAAAAACCTGATCACGGCCGAGGAGTTCAAGCGCGCCAAGGCCGCCATCCTCAATCCTCCTCGGCGTCCAGGATTCGGATCCGCGCGATTAGAGAATTGAACTCCGCCTCGGCCAGCGCCTCCCACGGGGACTGCGGGGCGAACTGGAGGAAGGACTGAACCCCCGGCGCAAAGACCTTGCCCCCTTGAATGGAGGGCCGCCGCATCCGGTACGTGTACTCCCCGCCCAAGTCGAGGAGCAGATCCAGATCCTCCGCGTCATCGAGCAGCCGCACCAGGAGGGCGTTGCGCACCCGCCCCCGGCCGTTCATTCGCAAACGCCCGCCGGGGCCCTGGGTCACATCGATGACGGCGTCCTCGAGCGCCACCGCCCGCTCCCCTTCGTCGATCAGCAGCGCCCGCTCGACGCGGTACCGCCCCTCTCCAAACGGTATCCATTCCGTCATCGTTTCCGCCCTCCTGCCGGCACCGGAGGCCGGCGGAAGCGTCACTGAAAATGAAGCTCGGCCGTTGCCCTAACCCGGGAGGTCCAGAGCGATTCGCAGGGCCTGGTTGAGCAGGTTGATCTTTTTCGGGGAAAGGCGACCCAAATAGTGGGTCAGCATCGACTTGGGCAGACTCACCACCTCATCGCAATGAATGCTGCTGTCGTGTTTCAATCCCTCCTCGATCCCGATCAGGACCTGGGTCGACAACCCATCGTGGGTTGAATAGACCGGAGCGCAGATGACCGTTGAGAAGCGGGATTCGATGAGCACCGAGCGGCTGACCACAACAAAGACGCGGTGCTTTTTCGGATCCCTGCTGGAGGGATGAGCCACCCGGTAGAGGTCCCCGCGCTTCACGGAATCACCTGAAATGCCAGAACGTCAGCGGCCTCGGTGTTCAAGCGATCCGCATGCCGGTTGATGATGGTGAGATCTTTCTCGTTCTGCTCGTCGCGGATCAGTTGGGCGATGTAGGCGCGAACCGCGGTTTCAATAAAGTCGGAGCGGTTGCGCGCGTCCCCGGACCGCTGATCGATCGCCTCCAGGACATCCTCCGATAGGGTTATAGATGTCTTCTTTTTCATACTATACTTGTACCGCCAAGGTACATACATGTCAAGATCCGGATCGATTTTAATTGAATTCGCGTATCGTTCTGTGTAACAAAATGGGGGAAATGGTTTTCAGCCAGCGTTAAAATTCGTTTGGCAACGATCCCCTTTTCAGTCGTAGAGGCAAAACGGCATGCATGGCTGGTGCGGCACCATTCTGAGAGTGGATTTGACCCGCGGCCGGGTCACCACGGAAAAACTGGACCCACGGGTGGCAAGGGCCTACATCGGCGCCCGGGGCTTCGGCATCTATTACCTGCGAAAAGAGGTCGACCCCCGCTGCGATCCCTTCGGACCCGAGAACAAGATCATCATGGCCGCGGGCCCCCTGACGGGGACCGCCGCCCCGACCGGCGCCCGCTACGTCGTGACCACCAAATCGCCCCTCACCGGGGCCATCACCTGCTCCAACTCCGGCGGCAACTTCCCGGCCGAGCTCAAGAAGAGCGGCCATGACGCCATCATCATCGAGGGCCGCTCGGAGAAGCCCGTCTACTTATGGGTAAACGGCGGCAGGGCCGAGCTGCGCCCGGCCGAGCACCTCTGGGGCCGGAGCACCCACCAGACCGAGGAGGCCCTGCGGCGCGAAACCGACGAGAAGGCCAAAACGGCCGTGATCGGGCCGGCCGGTGAAAACCGGGTGCTGTTTGCCGCCATCATGAACGACCGCGACCGGGCCGCCGGGCGGGCCGGGGTCGGCGCCGTGATGGGCGCCAAGAACCTGAAGGGCGTGGCGGTGCGCGGGGCGGGGGAGGTCGCCCTCGCCGACCCGGCCGCCTTCAAGGCCGCCAACACCAGGTACCGCGAGGCGTTCAAAGCCAAGACCAAGGACAACCCCCCGCCCCTGAGAACCCACGGCACGGCCATCACCGTCGTGGGGACCCAGGCCCACGGGGTTTTCCCCACGCGCAACTTCCAGCAGGGCACCTTCGAGGGCTGGGAGGCGATTTACGGCGAAACGCTCACCAGGAGATTCCTGGTGCGGGCGAAGCCCTGCTTCAGCTGCCCGATCGCCTGCGGCCGGGTGACCCGGATTCCGGAAGGCCCGTTTGCGGGCGAGGGGGAGGGCCCGGAGTACGAGACCGTCTATGCCCTGGGCTCCAACTGCGGGGTGGACGACCTCGCCGCCCTCACCAAGGCGAACTACGAATGCAACGAACTGGGGCTGGACACGATCAGCATGGGCTCGACCGTGGCCTGCGCCATGGAGCTCTACGAGAAGGGTCTCTTGACGGCATCCGAGGCCGGGATGCCGCTGCGCTGGGGCGACGGCGCGGCGCTGGTCCGGCTGGTCGGGATGACCGCACGCCGGGAGGGGTTCGGGGACATCCTGGCCGAGGGCAGCCTGCGCCTTGCGGCCCGCTTCGGGCGCCCGGAGCTCGCCATGGTCGCGAAGGGGCTCGACTTCGCCGGCTACGACCCGCGCGGCGAGCAGGGCATGGGCCTGGCCTATGCCACCTCGCCGATCGGCGGCTCGCACATGCGCGGGGACCCGGCCTACTTCGAGCTCCTCGGGGTGCCCACGAGCGTGGACCCGCACACCTGGTCCGACAAGCCGCCGCTCGTCGCCAAATGGCAGGATCTTTTCTGCGTGATCGACGCCGCGGGACTCTGCGTCTTCTTCAGCGTGCGCTACCTGGTCGAACAGAACCTGATGGTGAAACCGGTCGGCATCACCGAACTCCTCAACGGAGCGACGGGGGCCGGCTACACGCCGGAGGAGATCGAACGGGCCGGGGAGCGGATCTTCAACGCCGAGCGGCTCTATCTCCTGGCGGCCGGCTTCAGCCGCCGCGATGATTGCCTGCCGCCGCGGATCACCGCGGAGCCCATGCCCTCCGGTCCGGCCCAAGGCCTGGTCTGCCGGCTGGAGGAGATGCTGGCCCCTTATTACGCCCTGCGCGGCTGGAGCCCCGAGGGGGTGCCCTCGGAGGCGAAGCTGCGGGAGCTGGGGCTCTTGTAACCCGATGAAGGTGCAGGTCCGCGCATTCGCCAACCTGCGCGGCTTCGCCCCGAGCGGCGACGGGGAATTCGAACTCACCCTCGCCGAGGGGGCGACGGTCGCCGACCTCATCGCCGCTCTCCGGATCCCGGCGGCCGTGGAGGCGGTGGTGCTCGTCAACGGCCGCCGGGCGGATCGCCCCACAGCGCTCGCCGCCGGGGACGCGGTCACTCTCTTTCCGCCCATGGAGGGCGGATGATGCCGATGCCCGATGGGGAGGGAAGACAGATCATGAAACCGCCCGCCTTCTTCGTGATGGCACTGGGACTGGCCCTCATCGTCTGCGGCTGCATGTCGCGTGAATTCAACCTCCGGCAATCCGGCGCGAAAATGCTCACCCCCAGCGAACTCGAAGCCCTTTTCCACGCGGACCGCACGGCGGAATTCCCGATCACCGCCGGCGTCGCCACCGTGACCTATTCCCCGGATGGGCGGCAGGAGATCGACTGGGGCGGCGGGAAGGACACGGGGAGATTCCGGATCAAGGGCGAAGAGTTCTGCAGCACCTGGAGCCGCCTGCGAAAAGGCGAGGAGAGCTGCTCGAAAATCTATAAGATCAGCGATACCGAATACGAATTCATCGACAGCGACGGCGCCACCGCCGCCGTCATGCGGCTGAAGTAACCCCTCCCCTCCGATATCCGTTGATTTT
>JALOOS010000254.1 GCA_025454275.1 Desulfobacterales bacterium
TCGCGCACATCGAGGACCTCGCCGAGCTGAAGGTTCAAGGCGGCGGCGATCGTCTCGGCCTTGACCCGCGCCTCCTGAGCGGCCAGCCGCAGGGCCTGCTGCCGGGGGGGCAGGTCGTTCTTCAGCTCGAAGCTCAGGCCGGAGAGCTGGTTCGCGCCCGCCGCGATGCCCGCGTCGATCACCGCTCCCACGCGCCCCAAATCGTCCAGCTGGATGGTCACGCTGTTCGTCGCGCGGTAGCCGACGATGCGCGGCGCCTCGGGCTCCGGGTCGGCGCGGGGCTTGGGTTGAGAGTAGACGGGTGTGAGCGCGAGGCCGGTGGTTCGGATCTTCTCCTCCGGGACGCCCAGGGCCTTGATCTCCCCCAGAACGCGCTGAATGATCTGGGCGAGCTGCTTTTGAGCATCGGCCGCCTGGCGGGTTTCGACGACCGTCCCGAGACTGAGCCGGGCCCGGTCGGGGGCGGCGGCCACGTCGGCGTTGCCGGTGACCGTGACCGCCGGCAGGGAAGCCTCCGCCGCCGGACCGGCGGCGAGGGCGTTGGTGTCGAGGCCTGCGGCGAGCAGCAGGCAGGCGGCCGCGGCGGCGGCGGTCCGGCGCAGCGGAGCGAATGACGGGCGCTGATGAGACTTCCGGGCTGGGTTCATTTCATCCTCCCTCGCGTGAGCGGCAGGGTGTTGGCACCCTGGGGCATCACGGTGATGGTCGGGTGGGGGCGGCCGCTCATCGCATAGGCCCGCTTCAGCGCCTCGTCGATGGTGGCCGCCGGGATCAGGCCGGCCCGGCGTGCCAGGTCGGCGTTTTCCGGCCGGGTGAGCATGATGGTGGGGCTCGCGCGGCAGTACTCGCGCGTGATCAGGGCGCACCAGCCGGCGATGGTGTAGTCGGACCGGAGGGCGAGATCATGCGTTTCGATGCTCGGGTGGTCGAACCACTTGAAATATTCGATCGGCTCGCGGATGTCCGGGCACTCGGAGAGGATCACTGAAATTCCGCCCGCGGCGGCGGCGTGCACGGCGTTGTCCATGGTCTTGGTGGTCTGGTAGAGATTGATGTCCTTGGGGTAGCCGCCGGCGGTGGCGATAACGATGTCGGCTTTCTCCGGTATCTCGACCCCGTACATTTCGTCCACGAGCCGGGTGGCCTTGAGCCAGGCCGATACCCAGTTGCCCGCGAAGACCGCGCAGAGCCGACCGTCCAGGTTGGGGACCACGTTCACGATGAAATCGGGCCGGGCCAGAGCGGCGCACTCCATCATATCCTCGTGGGCGGGGTTCCCCTCGGTGATTCCGGACTGGGCCAGCCGGCTGCGGCCGCCTCCCGGCTGCGGCTCGAGCGACCAGAGGTGGCAGGCCTGGATGGTCCGGTTGGAGCAGACCCCGGGCATGAGGCTTTTGCGCCCGCCGCCGTAGCCGACCATGTAGTGGTAGATCACCCCGCCGGTCAGAATCAGCGTGTCGGCCTCCATGGCGATCCGGCTCACTTCGACCGGGGTGCCGCGGCTGGTGCGGCCGAGGGGCACCCGGTTCGCCTCGTCCCAGGCGTCGTGGTTGACCACCCGCACGCGGTGGCAGACCTCCTCGCCGCAGAGTTCCACGAACTCCGCGGGGGTGTTCCGGCGATGGGCTCCCACGGCGATGACGAGGGTGATCTTGTCGTCGCTCACCCCCGCTTCGTTCAGGTAATCCAAAAGAAAGGGAAGGGTGTCGGCGTTTTTCTGCCAGCCGCGGGTGATGTCGCTCACGGTGATCGCCACGGTGCCGCCGGGGACAACCATCTCCCGCAGCGGCGCCGAGTCCACCGGGTGGTCGAGGGCGTCGAGATAAGCCTGCTTCAGGTTGGCCAATGCCGGCCGGTTGCGGCCCACCACCTCGCACAGGAGCTGGCGCGCCGGGATCTCGAAGCTCACCTCCGACCTGCCGTACGTGAGGTTGAAGGTCCGGGCGGCCACGCGTTACCGCTTTCCGGCCTTGCGGCGCGCGCCCTTGCGCAGTGCGGTCAACTTCTGCATCTCGCCCTCGATCATGCGGTAGGTGTGCTCCTCGGCCGGGAAGGCCCCGGTGCGGACGTCCTTGATGTAGGCCTCGAAGACCTTGAGCATTTCCGCGCCCAGGTTGGCATATTTCTTCACGAATTTCGGGGTGAAGGCCTGGAAGATGCCGAGGATGTCGGAGACGATCATCACCTGCCCGTCGCAGTCGGCCCCGGCGCCGATGCCGTAGATCGGGATGGGGAGCTCCTCGGCGATCAGTTTCGCCACCTCGGGCGGTACCGCTTCCACCAGGATCGCAAAGGCCCCGGCATCGCAGACCGCCTGGGCGTCGGCGATGATGGCCTGGGCCGCCTCCGCCGTGCGCCCCTGGGCTTTGAACCCGCCGAGGGCCCCGGTGCTCTGGGGGGTGAGCCCCACGTGGCCCATCACCAGCATGCCGCTGTCGGCGATGGCGCGGATGATGTGGGCGACCCGCACCCCGCCTTCCAACTTGATGCAGTCCACCCCGCATTTTTTGTGGTACTGGACGGCATTCTGCACGGCATCGTTCACGCTGCCGTGGTAGGAGCCGAAGGGCATGTCGCCGATCACGAAGGTGTTCGGGGCCCCGCGCCGCACCGCCTCGGTATGGTAGAGGCTCTGCTCGATCGTCACCGGCACGGTCCCGGGGTAGCCGTAGACCGCCATTCCGAGGCTGTCGCCCACGAGCAGCATGTCCATGCCGGCCTTTTCGGCCAGCTGGGCGGTGGTGAAATCATAGGCCGTCATCCACACGGCCTTTTCGCCTTTCTCCTTCATCTGCTGCAAATCGAAACGGGTCAGCTTCTTTTTCATCACATCCTCCGATCAGGCGGCCGAAGTGCCGTATTGGCAATTCACGTCGTTTCCTGCCGGCGGTGGCCGGTAGCAACAGTTATGTCTCACGTTTCGAGAGGGTTTTCAACCGTGAACCCGTAAGGTCCCGCGCCCCGGTCATCGCTGCAGCGGCAGACCGATGATCCGCAGGCCGGTTTCTCCCCGTGCGGGAGCAGGCGCGCCGAGCCGGAGCGATGCAGCGAGCTCCCGCCTCACGCAGCAGCAAGGTGGCGAGGTTGCGCATGAAGCCCTCATCCGGGCACCGGTAGCTTCAACACGGAAGAGTTGTAAAACGTTGACGGCGTCCTGGGCGGCGGCGGTTCGCTATTGACATCCTTAAAAGAAATGGTCTATGCAATCCGATGCCGGTGCCTCTTTTGCCGCGGATGGGACGCGTTGCGCGGTCGGGGGCCGGCCGGATCAACGGGCGGGGGCTGATCGGCCTCCGTTCGCGTTTTCCGCAACGGTTTCTCACTGAAGGAGGTGGCTGGAGCATGAGTG
>JALOOS010000255.1 GCA_025454275.1 Desulfobacterales bacterium
GAGAGGTTGTGGCGCACGATGTCCCCGTCCAGGAGGGTCACCGGCCGCTCCCCGCGCTCCAGGAACTTGGAGTAGAGGATCCGCGCGATGGTGGACTTGCCGGCCCCGGAGAGCCCCGTCATGAAAATGGTGAACCCCTGCCGGTCCGGCGGGGGGTAGGCGCGCTGGAGCTCGGCGATCACCTCCGGGTAGGTGGCCCACTCCGGGATCCGCCGCCCCTCGCGCACCCGCCGGCGGATGTCACTCCCGGAGAGCGAGATGCTCTGGGTGCCGGCCGGGACCTGGTCGGCGCTGCGGTATTCGTCCTCGAACGGCAGGTAGACCATCTCGGGAAAGGAGATGATGTCGATCCCGATCTCGCCGGCGTGCTCGGCGACCAGCCGGCAGGCGTCGTCCGGCCCGTAAAACGGCTTGCCGTTCGGATCGCACCCCGGGCCGCCGTGGTCGCGGCCGGCGATGAAATGGGTGCAGCCCAGGTTGCGGCAGACGATGGCGTGCAGGAGGGCCTCGCGCGGTCCGGACATGCGCATCGAAAGCGGCAGCAGGTTGAGCAGGTAGGCCTCGGGCGGATAGTGCTGCACCACCTTGCGCACGCAGCGCACCCGGGTGTAGTGGTCGAAGTCCCCCGGCTTGGTCATGCCGGCCACGGGCAGGATCAGCAGGTTCGCCCGGGCCTGGCGCATGGCCTGCAGGGTCATCTCGAACTGGGGGCGGTGGATGGGGTTTTCGGTGATGAACCCGACCGTCCGCTTCCAGTTGAGCTTGCGGACGGCCGCGCGGATATCCGAGGGGCTGAGCCGGATCTTGCGGAAATCATAGTGAAGCGGCAGGCTGATCACTTCGATCCGCCCGCCGATGTAGAGATCGCCGGTCCGGTTGAGCAGGTAATCGGCCCCGGGGTGGGAGGGGTCGAGGGTGCCGTAGATCTGCTGCGCCTCTTTCTCCCGGTCCGCCGGCCAGATGTCCTCGATGTGCATCACCGCCAGCAGAAACCCCTCCGGGTCGCGCAGGGCCACCGACTGGCCTGCCTCCAGGTTGCGGGACTTGGTTTCGGGCACGTCCAGGCAGATGGGGAGCGGCCAGACCGATCCGTCCGCCAGGCGCATGCGGTCGAGCACCGGTTCATAATCGGCCCGCGTCATAAACCCCTGCAGGGGATGAAACCCTCCGCTGGCCAGCATTTCCAGGTCGCAGAGCTGGCGGTCGCTCAGGGTGATTTCCGGCATGTTCACGGCAAGCTTTTTCAGCAGCGCCGCGCGCGCCTCGTCCACCAGCGCGCATACAGGTTCCGTGATGGTTGCTGCCATGGGGTCCTCTGATATGGGATCGGTGAATTGACTCCGCCTCTGCCTGAAGCTATTCTGTTTATATCAAATTTCAAATTTGAAATAAACTCCTGTGCGCCCCCTGCGGTGGAAGACGCGTGACAGCACACCCACATTCCGACCAAGGGACCCGGACCGTGACGGATCAGCCGGCCGGGGCCGAGACAGAGACAGCATCGCGACCCGCCATCCTGGCGCCGGCCGGGAACAAGGCCGCTTTCCTGGCAGCGCTGGCGGCCGGGGCGGAGGCCGTCTACTGCGGGTTGAAATCCTTCTCGGCGCGAATGGAAGCCAAGAATTTCGCCATGGAGGAGCTGGGGGCCTTGACGGCGCTGGCCCATGCCCAGGGCACACGGGTCTTCGTGACGCTGAACACCCTCATCACCCCCGGTGAGACGGAGGAGGCCGGCCGGCTGCTCGACCGGTTGGGCCGGTGCGTCCGCGCCGATGCCGTGATCGTCCAGGACCTCGCCATGGCGGGGCTAGTACGGCAGACCGGGTTCGCCGGCCAGGTGATCTGGTCCACGCTGGCGAATGCCGGATTCCCGTCGGCCCTGCCCTGGATCCGGCAGCGGCTGCCGGTCGACAGCGTGGTCCTGCCGCGCGAGCTCTCGATCGACGAGATCAAGGCCATGGCCGAGGCCTGCCCTCCCGGGCTGGGGCTCGAGGTGTTTATCCACGGCGCCCTCTGTTACGCGGTCTCCGGACGCTGCTACTGGAGCAGTTTTCTGGGGGGCCGAAGCGGGCTGCGCGGCCGCTGCGTTCAACCCTGCCGGCGGCTGTACGAGCAGGGCGGAGAGCGCCGGCGTCTCTTTTCCTGCCGGGATCTCAACCTGGATGTGCTGGTCAAGGTGCTGCTGAAGATACCCCAGATCCGCGCCTGGAAAATCGAAGGGCGCAAGAAGGGCCCGCACTACGTCTACTACACCGTCTCCGCCTACCGCATGCTGCGGGACCACCCCGGCGACAGCCGGATGAAAAAAGCGGCGCTCGATCTTCTGGCCCGCGCCCTGGGCCGTCCCGGCACCCACTACCACTTCCTGCCCCAGAGACCGCAGAACCCCGTGAGCACCCGGGAGGCCACGGGCTCCGGTCTGCTCGTCGGCCGCGTCAAAGGCGGCGGCCGGGCCCCCTTTTTCACCCCGCGCGAGGAGCTGCTGCAAGGGGACCTGCTGCGGGTCGGCTACGAGGATGAGCCGGGACACCGCATCGAGCGGATCGGCCGCGCGGTGCCGAAAGGGGGGCGGTATTTCTTTTCGGAGACGGGGGGGGGCGTCGCCGGAGGGACCGCGGTCTTCCTGATCGACCGCCGTGAAAAAGCCCTGGACGGCATGATTCGAGACTACGAAGCCAGGCTGGCGGAGCGTGCCGCCCCCTCCTGCCCGCCCTCCTCCTTCCGCTGCCGTCGGCCGGCCCCGGTGCGCGGCGCCGTCAAAGCGCTCGATGTGACCGTCACCCGTGACCTCTCCCGCCGCACCGGTGCGGGCGCCGGAGGCCTCTGGCTCAGCGCGGAGGCGCTCGCCCAGGCCCCCGCACGGGAAAGCCGCGGGACGTGGTGGTGGCTTCCGCCCGCGGTGTTTCCGGGCGATGAGGCGGCGCTGCGCGGTCTGATCGCCGCCGCCTGCTCCCGCGGCGGCCGCACCTTCGTGCTCAACGATCCCTGGCAGGGGGCGTTGTTCGCCGGCGCCGGCCGCGGGCTGAAGCTCTGGGCCGGGCCTTTCTGCAACATCGCCAACCCCCTGGCCCTGGAGGCCGCGGCCGGCCTCGGTTTTGCCGGGGCCATCGTCAGCCCGGAACTGGGCGGCGCCGACATGCTGTCGCTGCCGGGGATGAGCCCCCTGCCCCTGGGGGTTCTTCTGAGCGGGAGCTGGCCGCTCTGCATTGCCCGCACCGCCGCCGCGGAGCTGAAGACCGAGTCGGCCTTCATCAGCCCCAAGGGCGAGGCGGCCTGGGTCGTGCGGCACGGGCCGCTTTTCTGGGTCTATCCCAATTGGCGGCTGGACCTGCGGGAGCGGCGCG
>JALOOS010000256.1 GCA_025454275.1 Desulfobacterales bacterium
GGGCCCCACGTGGCCGCAGGTGAAGCAGTGCAGGAAGGGCTTCTGTACGATGTCGATGCTGCGGCTGTGGGGGCAGGCGTCCACATAGTTGTGGTGGCAGCCCCCGCAGGCGGGGCAGAGGCGCAGCCGGTCGACGAGTGCGGCCGGTTCCAGGTAGCCGCGCTCCGTCAGTTTCTCCAGCCACCGCTCGATCTCGGTCTGTGCTTCGGCCAGGAGCTCGGCCAGCGGGTAGGTGTAGACCCTGGCCGCGTCCCATTGCCGGTAGGGATGAAGCAGGGCCTGGGGCCGGGCGGCCAGATAGGCCAGCAGCCGGAAATCGCCGCCCTGCTCGCGGATGTCGGCCGGCAGCTCGCGGATCTTCTCGGCAACGGGGGCCATGAGGGCGGCGGCCGCAGCGATGCTTTCGGCCACGCCGTCGCAGAGCAGGGCGAGCCGGGGGCCGAGCTCCTTGAGCAGAACGACCGGGAGGAGGGCGGCGGCCGGCAGCGAGCGGAGTTTCTTCAGGGTGCGCTCCGCGGTCTGCGGATCGCTCGTGCCGATGACCACCCCCTCCGGGAGCCCCTCCGCGGCCCAAAGGCCGGGGTCTTCGATGCAGCGGATCTCGTGTCCGGGAAGATCGACGGCCGGCGGACATTCGGGGGACAGCTTAAGGTAGGTGATTTTCATCCTCTCTCCGGGGTGACCCATGGGGCCGATTAATACCGCGCGCGGCTACTCCAGGCGGATGTCTCCGTCGATCCGTGCGCCGGAGGGGATGAAGCCGGGGGTGCCGCCCTTGCCGGTGATCGTCACCGAACCCTGGATGACCACCCCTTTTCCGAAGCGGACATCGCCCTCAACCGCGAGCGCGTCGCAGCCGACGAGCGAGGGCTCCCCTTCGGGAAACCGTTTCTCCATGCGGTCGAAGGTGCCGTAGTAGGCCGGGTCGAGCCGGATCTTGATCGTTTCGCTGCGGCCGGCCGCAGCCCGGGCCGGGTTGACTCTCAGCCCCTCGCGCTCGGAGTAGACGAAGCAGTCCGAGCGCACGGCGAGCAGATCGTTGCAGGTCTTGACGGGCAGAAAGCGGGAACGGGCCACGTTGACCGCCGCCGCCCCCTCGACCAGGGAGATGGCCGCGCCCATGGCGGTTTCGATCTGCAGGACCGGCGGGCTGTCGGGATCGCGCGGGTCAAGGGTTTTGGGATTGACGATCATCGGCAGGTCGATGATCCGGTGGGTCTTGATGAAATCCTGCAGGAAGTCGAGGTCGACCCAGATGTTGTTCGTGTTGAAGAAGCGGTAGCGGCGGATGTCCTGGAAAGCGGCGAGCTCCTCCTTGGGGCATTGAGCGGACTCGCGCAGGATGAGCCGTCCGTTTTTGTGCCGGGCGAGGTGGCCGCCCTTGATGTCGGCCGGGGTTTTCTCGGCCACCTCCATCATGATGGGGAACCCTTTCTCGGCAAAGTAGCCGAGCAGGGTTTCGTCGACTCCGGCGCCGAGGTTGTCCGCGTTGCAGATGAAGGCGTAGCGGATGCCGTCACGCAACAGCGCCTGCAGCATGCCCGAGGCGTAGAGCGCCGCATAGACGTCGCCGTGGCCGGGCGGGTTCCATTCGAGATCCGGATTGGCCGGCCAGGTGACCGGCCGCAGCCCGTCCCGGAGGATTTTTGGGAATTTGTGCTGCAAAAAGCAGATCGGCATCCGGGCCGGCTTCAGCTGCTCCAGGGCGGCGAGGGTGGCCGTGTGGGTGTTGAAGCTGTTCATCAAGGCCAGGCGCGTATGGGTCGCCTCCGCCTGGCGCAGGATGATTTCCAGAAAGGAACGCCCCTCCTTGACCTTGAGCAGGGACTTGGGTCCGATCAGCCCCATGGAGGTGCCCAGTCCGCCGTTCAGAACGATCCGCACGGTTTTGGCGAGCGCCCGGCTGCCGGCCGGCGCATGTCCGGAGAGCGACGCCAAGGCGGGGACCTCCGGCGGGTCCAACGGCCGGATCTCCGCGTCGGGGATGAGCCCGGTCGCCCCGCCCAGGAGCTTGCGGTAGTAGTGCGCGAAGGTGTCGAGGACGAGCGGACGCAGCCCCGCCTTGGCCATCTTGGCCGCAAACTCCCCCAGGTGGGGCGGCATCGGTTCCAGGCTCATCGGCGCATTCCTGCCGGATCAGGTGACCGGCACCACCCAGCCCTGCGGGTCTTCGGCCCGGCCGTACTGGATATCGGTGATGGCGGTGTAGAAGCGGTTGGCAAGGGGCCCGACCCTGCCGTCGCCGACTGTGACCACGCGCTCCCCGAACTTGATCTGGCCCACCGGGGAGATCACCGCGGCCGTCCCGGAGCCGAAGACCTCCTTCAGGCTTCCGGTCTCGGCCGCCTGGAGCACCTCGTCGATCGCGATCCGGCGCTCGGCGACCCTGAGCTTCCACATCCGGCCCAGCCGGAGCACCGTGTCCCGTGTCACGCCGGGCAGGATGCTGCCCTGGAGCGCCGGGGTGATGAGCTCATCGCCGATCACGAAGAAGATGTTCATCGCGCCCACCTCTTCGATATAGCGGCGCTCGACCCCGTCCAGCCAGAGCACCTGCGTGTAGCCGGCGTCGTGGGCCTTCTGGCCCGCCAGCAGGCTTGCGGCATAGTTGCCCGGGGTCTTGGCCTCCCCCGTGCCGCCGGGCGCCGCGCGGACATGCTCTTTTTCAACCAGGATCTTGACCGGGTTGAACCCCTCGGCGTAGTAGGCCCCCACCGGGCCGAGGATGATGAAGAAGCGGTAGGTGTGGGAGGCCCGCACGCCCAGAAAGGGGTCGGTGGCGATGATCGTGGGGCGGATGTAGAGAGAGGTTCCGGGTACCCGCGGCACCCACTCCTGCTCGAGCGTGAGCAGCTCTTTCAGCGCCTCCAGGGCGAAGGCCTCGTCGACCCGGGGGATGCACAGGATATCGTTGGAGCGGTTCAGGCGCCGGAAATTGTCCTGGGGTCGAAAGAGCTGGATGCGGCCCGCGGCGGTGCGGTAGGCCTTGAGCCCTTCGAAGACCGCCTGTCCGTAGTGAAGGACCATGGTCGCCGGGTCCATGACGATCGGACCGTACGGCTCGATGCGGGGGTTGTGCCAGCCCTTGTCGGGCGCGTAGTCCAGGTTGAACATGTGGTCGGTGAATTTCGTGCCGAATCCAAGCGCGGTCTCATCCGGCTTGGGCTTGAGCGCGGTGGCCCGGGTGATGGAGATCTTCATGTCGCCTTCTTTCGTTTCGGGGATGAAATCGTTCGCCGCGATAACCAGGTAGAATTCTGACACTATCCTAATTTTTCGGAAAAGATCAAGTAAAAATGGCGCGCGAATTGACTTCGCCGGGCCTTGTGGGGTAATCACG
>JALOOS010000028.1 GCA_025454275.1 Desulfobacterales bacterium
CTGCCCCGCAAGGGGGCCGAGGCCGCGCTCGGCACCCTGCCCTATGCGGTCGTCTTCATGGCGACCCTCGAGTGCGCGGAGGCCGCCAAGGTCATTCTCAAAAAGGGGAGTTTGCTGCGCGACAAGCTGCTCGTCGCCGATCTGCACGAAATGCTGATCGAGGTCATACGTCTCAGCTGAGCACCGCAGGCGGCCGGAGGAGGGCCCCCCTTGCGCTTTTGCTTGACTTGCTCCGCGCTTTTCGTCATATGGAGAATTATTCTAATCTGTTGAAAGGAATCCGGATGAAGCGCCCCCTTCCCGGCATCACCCTCCCGGCAGCCCTTTTCCTGGTTCTGGCCCTCGCCGCCGCCTGTGCCTCATCCAATGTCCTCAGCGTCCGCTACGAGCTTGCACCCCGAACCGAGGCTCCTGCCGGCCGCACGGTGACCATCGCCTTCACGGATGAGCGCAAAACCGATGCCTTTCTCACCCCGAGCGCCCGCAACGAACTGGAGGGCTTCACCGGCGTCTTCGCGCTCACCGTGGCGCCCGCCGGCAAGAGCGGGGAGCTGAAAGGGGCCTTTCCCCTCGACGCCCTCTTCCGGGAACTGCTGCGCCACCGCCTGGAGAGTGCGGGGGTCGGCGTAGCGCCGGCCGGGGCGCCCGCCGCAGCCGAGATCCAGCTGGTGCTGAACGAATTCCAGCTCGATTTCGGCGATCGCAAATGGAGCTCGGCCGTTGCCTATCGGGTGCAGCTTGTAAAGGCCGGAAGCGTCCGCAGCCAGCAACTGGTGAGCGGCAGCGCCGAGCGCGTCTTCCTGACCGGCCGCCGCGAAGCGGACCGCGTTGTCGGGGAGCTTTTGAGTGATGCGATCAACAAATTGGACGTACCTCTCTTGTTCACGCAGGCCGGTTTGTAGCGGAGCACCTGAACCGGATGTCGGCTGATCCCATCGCTAGCGACATCCGTCGGATGAGGACCTTTTCCCATGGAGCCTCTCGAATCCCGCCTGGGCCGCTTCACCGTCACCGCCCACCTCTTCCGGCTGGTGGATGAGCTGCCGCGGGACAAGCAGCTCATCCTGCTCAAGCAGCTGGTCGGCGAGCGCCTCACCTCTCACTTGTTCAAAATGATCATCGAGATGCCGGAGCAGCAGCGCCAGCAGCTCAGCGAACACCTCGAAATGGCGACGGCGGACGAGGGCCCCGTCACGACCCTGCACCTGGACGATGAGGCGGCCCCCATTCGGCAGATTCAGCGCAAACCCTGCCGCCTGCGGGCCATCTGCGTGGTGAACGAGCGCACCTTCGAGAGCGTCATCACCGACATCAGCACCGAGGGGATGTTCATTCACGCGGCCGCCGAATACCCTCCCAACACCCCCATCCGCATGAGCGTCCGCTTTCCCGGCCGCGAAAAAGCCCTGGTGCTGCGCGGAGAGATCCTGCGCAGCGAGACCGGCGGCATCGGAGTGCGCCTGAGCCCCCTCACCCCGGACCAGGCGGAGGCGATCCGCAACTTCATCCTCAGCCGCGAATGACGGCGGAATCGTTTTTTGGCAGGGAACCGTCAGCGGAAAGCGCCGCGGCGGTAGAGGCGGTAGCCCAGCACGCAGAGGGCCAGGATGGGGCGGCGCCGCAACCGCGGGGGCACCTCGACCCGCAGGCCCGTGTGCCGTTCGATCTTCCACAGGATGTAATCGAGCCCGCCGGTGAAGGTGAACGCCCCCTTGAGCAGCCTGAGCAGGGTCAGGATCTTGCCCTGAACCGACCGGACCTTCCAGGCGAACCGGCAGCGAATCCGGCGAGCGGCATCAATCCGCGCGCGGCAGAGATGCCCGTCATGCCCGGCGATGGTCTCTGCCGGAAACGGCAACGCCGGCAGGGCGGCGGCGGTGATCCGGGCATAATGGTCCGCGGCGGAGTGGTAGAGGGCCCCCATCTTCTCAGGCCGCTCGGCCCTGAGTTCGGTGCGGTAGCTCAGCGTCAAGCCCCGCAGCCAGAGCTCCTCCGTGCTGAACTCCTCCGGCAGGCGCGGGATCACCCGGGCAAGGAAGGTCAGCACCGCCTGGCCCAGCAGCGCACAGACCCGGTCGGCCACAGCCGGCTGCCGGGTGTAGACCAGGGCGGTGGGCTGGGCAAAGCGCCCCCAGATATAGGAGTGGAACCAGGCGGGTGAGACCCCTTGTTCCAGGTCGGCCAGAGAGAGCACGGCGTATTTGGCGCGCACCACCCGTCCCTCGAACGGGATCTCCAGGTAGAAGACGTTCGGCGGCAGCAGCTTGTTCAGGGAGGCCCAGAGCGGGGATGAATAGACGCCGTGGTAGCGCTCCACGATGAGATAGAGATCGACCATCCCCCCGCGGTCTTCGCCCGTGCGCAGGCATGAGCCGTAGAAGAGGATGGCCAGCACGGCATCCCCCCAGGAGGCCCGCAGGCGTTCGGCCAGGGCCGCCACCGCGGGCGGGGGCGGCCATACCGATCGGTCGCGGATCGCGTTGAGGAGTTCTGCCGGGAGGGCCTGCACCGTCAGACCCTCACGAACTCGACCCGGCCGCCGTCCCGGATCAAAAGCGGCCCCTGCAACGGATCGGCCTGAAACAGCTCCCCGTCGATCGCAAACCCGCCCTTCATCGAAAGCCGGACCTCGCGGGCGCCCAGGTTCACATACCCGTTCGCGCGGGTCGCCCAGCGGCTCGGCCGGCCGCGCACCACGGCGGGCAAGGTCGTGAGCAGCTTGCGGGGCCGCTCACCAATCGCCGCCAGGTGCAGGGGGCCGCCGGCGGCATCGCCGAACGGCCGCGCCCCCACGATCAAGCGGTCGAGGGTCGTCACCAACAGCATGCGGTAGCCCGCAGGAGGAACATGGGTCCGGTCGGTGCGGATCTCGGCGTGCAGAGGCGCAACCAGCTTATCGTCCCGGCGCAGGAGCCCCGCCAGAAACCGGGCGATGATCAGCAGGTGGGCCGGGTCCCCTCTCAGGCCCATGGGGCGCACCCGCGCGTGAAAGAACCGAATCCCGTTGTAGATGCCGGCGGCCCCGAGAAACATGCCGTAGAGCGAGCCAGGATGAGAGCTGTGGTCCACCCTCATCACCGGCCGGCTCAAGAGCGCGGCCGGCCCCTCTCCGGCGGCGGCCCAGCGGATCAGCCGCTCCAGCCCGCCACCAACCGGCCCGGAGATGCCCAGCTCCTGTGCGGTCATGTTCGTCGTCCCACCTGCCAGCAGGGCCAGCAGCGGCAGCGACCGAAAAGGCCGCTCGACGAAGAGCGCGGTTAAAACGGCCTGGACCGTCCCGTCACCGGAATTAACCGCCACGAGGTCCACCCCCGCTCGGGCGAACTCTTGCAGGGCCGCAGAGACCTCGGCCGCCGTGCGCACCTCCACGTGGGGCATCCCGGGATGGCGCGCCAGCAGCCGGCGGACTGCGGCCAGGCCGCGGCGCTGGTTCCCGCCGCTCAAGGGATTGCTGATGAGCCCCAACCGCCGGAGGCCGCTGTCTGTCGCCATCTGTTGAAACACCTCCGACGTGCGTGCACCCATTGCCGGGACGGGAACCGGGGAAGATGGGGGCGGCGCTTCATTTCGCGTTGAAATAGCGAAACGCGTGCTATATATAATCCCGAATGAACGATGTAAAGTGCTCCGGCGGCCGCGCGGCGTGCACCCTGGTCCATCTGTCCGATTTTCACCACTGCCGGCCCTCAGGTGTCGGCGTTGCCGCCTTCCGCAACAAGCGTCTATTAAGCCTTCTGAGCTGGCGCCTGCGCCGCCGGAAGGAACACCGCCCCGAACTCCTCGACCGCATGAGCCGGGCAGTGGCGGCCGAGGCGGCGGATGCGGTGGCGGTAACCGGAGACCTCACCCACCTCTGCCTGCCCGTTGAGTTCGATGAGATCCGCGAGCGTCTGGGCGCGCTGGGCCCCCCGCAGAGGGTCTTCGTGGTCCCCGGCAACCATGACGCCCTGGTGCCGGTACCGTGGGACAAGGGCCTCGGCCGCTGGGCGGAATTCATGGCCCCGGATTCGAGCCGGGACCGGGGGCGCTTCGATTTTCCGGCGCTCCGGGTCCGGGAGCCGTTGGCGCTGATCGGCATCTCCACCGCCCGCCCCACGCGGCCCCTCTCCGCGACCGGGCGGGTCGGAGAGGCGCAGCTCGAACGCCTGGAGGAGATTCTTCATCGGTCGGCCCGGATGAAGCTCTTCCGCGTGCTGCTGATCCACCACCCGCCGGCGGCGGGGATGGTATCGCGCCGCAAGGCGCTGGAGGATGCCGATCGTTTTGCCGCCGTGATCCGGCGCACCGGGGCGGAGCTCATCCTCCACGGCCACTGCCATCGCCTCTGCCAAGCAGAATTGGATGGCCCCCGGGCACCGATCCCCGTTCTCGGCGTCTCCTCGGCGACGGCAACCGCCGCCCACCCCCTGAAGCGGGCCGCGTTCCGGCGCATCTGCGTCGGAGGCAGCGCCCCCGACTGGCGGATCGAAGTGCACGACCATGTTATTTAGTGCCCACCCGGAAACGGCGTCTTGCGGTCCTTGCCGCCCTTCCTGCTCGTCGCAATCCTCGACGATGTCTCACACTCCCGCCGTTGGCGGGACGGTCGCGGCATCGCTGTGGCCTTGGCCTGAGCCGTAATCCACCTTTTCTGGGTGGGCACTTTTCAAGGAACGGAGAATGAGATGATGAAGGCTGCAACACCGAACGAGAACCTTCCCATCCGCCCGCCGGAGGGCCCGGCCGCGACCCTGATGGCGGGCACGGCCCGCTGGGGCGGCCTGCTGGGCGATCTGATCTTCCGCCTCGACCGACCGCACCGGGTGATCGCCCGGCGCAACCTGAGCTTCGCCTTCCCGGAGTGGAGCCGGGAGCAGGTGGCGGCCTGCACCCGGCGGGTGTTCCGCAACATCGGGCGGACGATCGCAGAGCTCGCCCGGGCGGCTGCGGTGTCGCACCGCGGCATCCTGCACCACGACTCCGCCACCGGCACCCATCATCTCTACCAGGCCTTGGAGCAGGCGACCGGGATCATCCTGGTGTCGGCCCACCTCGGCAACTGGGAGATCGGTCTCCAGGATCTGGGCTCCCGCGTTGAAAGACCGATCGGCCTGGTGGTGCGCCCCATCTCCCCCGCCATCCTGGACCGCTGGCTGAACCGCCAGAGAAGCGGCTCCGGCAACCGGATCATCTATAAAAAGAACGCCTTTCCGGCGATGATGAAAACCATGCGCGAGGGGGGGATCATCGCCCTGATGGTGGACATGAGTGTTCGCAAGCAGAGTGTGCCTGTCCGCTTTTTCGGCCACCGCGCCCGCGCCAGTCATGCCGCCGCCCTGCTCGCCGCCCGCTCCAAGGCCGTGATTCTGCCGATGTTCTCCTACCGGCGCCCCGATGGCCGGCTGACGGGCGAAATCGGCCCCCCGGTGCCCATCGCCCGGACCCGCCACCTGAAAAGCGACCTCACGCAAAACACCCAGGCCCTGACCGACATAGTCGAAGCCGCCATCCGCCGGCATCCGGATCAATATTTCTGGATTCAGAAGCGCTGGAAGGACTACCACCCGGAGCTCTATCCCGGGTATCGGCCGCGGCCGCTGCCCTTGGAGGATTAGAAGCGGTTGCTGCGCTTTCGAATCGGCCTGGGCCTCTCCCGCGACCGAGATCCGGGACCTTGATCCGTTCTAAAAGGAGCGCCGGAGCAGTTGCAGCGCCAGGGCCAGTATGACGGCGACCGGGAGCAGGGTGGTGACGAGCGGCGGAATATCGTAAAGCAGGCCGAGATGGCCGATCAGCTGGGTGGAGAGCTGGAAGGCGACGGCTGTAACGACTCCCGCAAAGACCCTCTGCCCGGCCGAGCGCATGCGGGTCGAACCGAAGACAAAGCTCAGGGAGAGGAGCACCATGGCCCCGGTTGTCGCCGGCAGAAAAATCTTCTGCCAGAAGGCCAGGGCATAGGACTTGACGTTCTGACCCCGCTCCTGCAGGGTTCGGATGTAGCTCCACAGCTCCGACAGGGAGAGGCTCTCGGCCGGCAGCTGCAGCACGCTGACCTGGCCGGGAGACAGAAACGCCGGCAGCCGGTAGTCGGCGAGCCTCTCCACGGTCACGGCCTCGCCGCGGAAGGTTCGCGACAGCGCCTCCGGCAGCCGCCAGTCATTGCCCGCCTCGATCTCCGCCAGCGGCGCGTAGAGGAACTGATCCAGCCGGCCGGCTGGATCCA
This sequence comes from Desulfobacterales bacterium, assembly GCA_025454275.1. Classification (GTDB taxonomy): domain Bacteria; phylum Desulfobacterota; class Desulfobacteria; order Desulfobacterales; family SpSt-501; genus SpSt-501. Next base: position 6,203 of record JALOOS010000028.1, read on the forward strand.
GCCGGTAGACCTCGATGTCATGTGCCCGCCGGTCCGCCTGGATCCGTCCGACGTAAACCAGCATACTGCCGTAGCGCGCCCAGAAGCCCGTTTTCGTCATCATCACCTCTTTGCCGTAGATCGCCTTCGACCGCCTGAAGCGCGCTTCCTGTTCCAGCGGGGGGGCAATGAATTCCGAGACCAGGAAGACCAGCATCATGATCAGCACACTCGTCGCCAGCACCGACACGGCGATGCGCTGAACGGACATCCCGGCCGCCTGCATCGCGGTCAGCTCCTGGTGATCGGCCAGCAGTCCCAGGGCCAGGATGCTGCCCAACAGTGCCGCCAGGGGGATCAGATCGGCCGCCCGTTTGGGAAGGGTCAGCCCCACGTGGATGAAGGCGTCCGCGATCCGGAAATCGCCCTTGCCGACATCGTTCAGTTGAACCAGAATCTCGATGAGGCTGAAAAGCACCAGGAGGACCGAGAGCACCAGCAGAAAGCCCATCAACGTCGAGCGGCCCAGGTAGCGGTCGACCACCTTCACCTGCTCCATCAGCGGGGCCTCCGCCAAAACACCTCGCCGGTTTTCCACAACAGCACCGCCGCCAGCAGCGCGAGCAGGAGCGGCACCCACCATATCCCCATCACCGGCGGAACGAGACCTTTTTCGACCCAGGTCTTGGCGATCACGAACAACTGGTAATAGAAGGCGAAAATGAGAACGGCGAGCCCGAGGTTGGCGTACTTGCCCTTGCGGGGGTCGCTGCGGCTCAGGGGCACCCCCAGCATCGCCAGGAGCAGGGTGGAGAGGGGCGTGGACAGCCGCCACTGCAGCTCGGCGATGTCTTCCAGCCTGGGGGAGCCGAGAAGCCGCTCGGTCGCCACCGCCTTGCGCCGATGGCGATCACCGGAGGGGGATTCCACCGGCAGGGGGTATTCGGCGCGTTCGAAGCGGGTGACCCTTCCGCCTCCGCCGTCGCTGGAAAACTGGTGGAAGGTCCCGTCGCGGAACACCAGGCTGCGGCGCCCGCCCCGCTCCGCCTGCACCTGGGTCATCCCGCCGGCGGTGATCACCTGGCGCTGGTTGCCGTCGGCCAGGCGGATGAATACCTGGTCGGCGCCCTCGCCCCCCTCACCCACCCGGTCGGCGAAGAAGACCAACCGTCCGGAATCCATCACCAGAAAATGATCCGAGACCAGGCGTGAGATATCGAATTCGTTTTTGGCCTGATCCAGGATGCGGTAGATCTGCTCATAGGCGGCCGGGCGGATGAGCAGCGAGGCCCCTGCTGCGGCCAGGGCCAGGGGCAGCGCCAGGGCGATGACCGGCTTCAGCACCCCCCCCATTCCCACGCCGCAGGAGGCAAAGGCCGTCATCTCCGAGTCCTTGTAAAGCCGGCCCAGGGCGATCACGACCGAGAGGTAGAACGTCGTGGGCAGAAGCACCTCGAGCGCCATCCCGATCTTCAACAGAATCAGCAGGCCGACGGTCGCCGGCGGCAGGGCGCCGACCACGGCCTCGGCCAGGTAGGTGACGGCGGTGTAGCTGGCGAAGATGGCGATCAGCACGAACAGGATGGCGGCGGTGGGTTTGATGATTTCGGTAATGATGTAGCGCTGCAGTATCATACGAGTCCATCACGGTTGGCTCACTGACGGGTTCGGGAGGCAATGGCCTGGGCAAAGCGCCAGTCCGCCACGGAATCGACATCCACTGCCGCCTCGGGGGAGGGCAGGATGACCGCCCCGGCCCGCACGCCCATGCGCCGGGAGATGAGACGCAGGGCGTCCTTCAGGGAGAGGAGGCCCAGAACGTAGCGCAGGGCGGTGAGCCAGCCGAGCTCCCCGATCATTTTCAGCGGGTGTTTGCGCTGATGCTCCACCCGGCGCCATACGTCGGCCGCCACGCGGCCGCGGGCGGTCAGAAATGCGTACAGGTTGCAGCCGCAGTAAGGGCCGTCCCGGAAGCGCGTGCGGGTGCGCCGCATCCCCGGATAGCGGGCAATGACGGCGGCGTAGGATGCCAGTCCGGCGACCACATCGCAGTCGGCGGCTTTGGCCTGCCGACAGAAGTCGTCGACGACCGGGGCACTCAACAGGGCGTGGTCGGCCGTCGTCAACACCACCATGGAATCCGCCGGCACGCATTTCAATGCCGAGAGCGCACTGCTGCTGGGGGTCGCTTCATGCGGCACCCAGCGCACGGCGCCGGAGTCGATCGCCGCCCGCAGCTCCGGCACGGTGTCGATCATCTCGGCCGGCGGACCGCAGAGAATGCGGTCGGCGACCTCCTCCGCCCGGTCGAGCGCATCGAGAACTCGCAACACCATGGGGCGTCCGGCCACCGGCGCCAGGGCTTTGCAAGGCACGCCTGCCGCCGTTGCGACCGGGTCGGCCGCGGAGCGGTCGGCCGCCAGCACAACGGCGGAAAAAAAACTTGTGGAATGTGTTGCCATAATGTAGAGAGTTTGCCTCACAGCGGCGGCAGCCGGCCTGTCTGTCCAGTACCGGCGATCCTGCCGGGCGGCCGCCCGCCGCTCCACCTATATTTAAGGATGGCGCGTCCGTGCCCGGCACCCCGATGGCGCGGCCCGGAGGCCTGCAGGTGCCTTGATGCAACAGTCGGTAAGCCTACGGTTTTCCGGATCGATTTTCAAGTCGTTTTTGGGATTTTGGAGTCAACCCTTGCTTTTCCAAAAAACATGGATTATTAGGATGTCGCAATTTCCGGGTTAGCGTTTTGGGAGTTTATGGGATATGATTATAACCTTGAGAACAGTTGATTGCGGATTATTTGACATTGCCAGACGAATGGGATAAACCTATTCAAATTTAGAAAGTTGTTTCCGTACACGGTGGAGGAATCGGTGGAGCGTGGATGCGGCGCAGTGGATGGCCGGGCTGGAGCCGGAGATAGCCGGTTGATCATCCTGGCGTCATCCGGGGATGAACGGCAGCGGTTATCCATGGGCTCGCATCCGCACCGCTGATGGGCGGAACTCGGAAGCGCTGGTTCTCCAAACCTGCACAGAAACTGAAGAGGACGATGGAACACTATGGAGGCGACACCGACCGAACATAAATTGCCACTGAGGCCCGGCGACTTTTCATCGCTGTCGGAAGCCCTGGATTATGCTGCACGCGGTCAGACCGGAGCCAACTTTTACAACGGCAAGGGGCAGCTCGAGGCGGTGCTCCCCTACTCCGTCCTGCGGGACGAAGCCGCGCAGATCGCCTCCCGACTGGCCGGGATGAACCTGCCCCGGGGCTCCCGGGTCGCCCTGGTGGCGGAGACCTGCCCGGACTTTTTACGCTATTTTTACGGCTGCCAGTATGCCGGCATGGTCCCCGTGCCGCTGCCGGCCTCGATCCACTTGGGCGGCCATAAGTCCTATGTCGCCCAGCTGCGCCGTCTCCTGCTCAACTGCCGGGCCGAGGTGGCCGTCGCACCGCCCATGTTTCTCTCTTTTTTGACCGAAGCGGCCGAGGGGCTGCCCCTGGCATTCACCGGCACCCCCGAACAGTTTGCCGAGCTGCCATCGGCCCGGGGGTCGATCCGGCCTTCGGGTCCGGAGGAGCTGGCCTATTTGCAATACACCTCCGGCAGCACCCGTTTCCCCCGCGGCGTCATGATCACCCAGCGGACCGTGATGAACAACCTCGCCAGCATCATCCGGAACGGGGTTCGGGTGCGTCCCGACGACCGGAGCATGTCCTGGCTGCCATATTATCACGACATGGGGCTGGTCGGACTGGTCCTCTCGCCCATGGCCTCCCAGGTCACGGTCGACTACCTCAAGACCCGGGACTTCGGCATGCGGCCGCGCCTGTGGCTGTCGCTGATCTCCCAAAACCATGCGACCGTCTCCTTCGGGCCGCCCTTCGGCTACGAGCTCTGTGCACAGCGCCTGAGGGAAGAGACCGCCGACAAATTCGATCTGAGCTCCTGGCGCCTGGCCGGCGTGGGGGCGGA
>JALOOS010000029.1 GCA_025454275.1 Desulfobacterales bacterium
ATACCTATCGAGCAGGCACTGGCATCCGCGGCCGAGTTCGGACTGGACCTCGTGGAGGTGTCGCCGAATGCCGACCCGCCGGTCTGCAAGATCATGGACTACGGCCGGTACCGCTATGAGCAGACCAAAAAGAAACAGGAGGCCAAGAAAAAACAGGCCTCCTTCAAGCTGAAGGAGATCAAGGTGCGCCCGAAGACCGGCGAGCACGATCTGCAGGTCAAACTGGGACGCATGCGGGAGTTCATCGGCAAAAAAGACAAGGTCAAGGTGACCGTGATGTTCCGCGGGCGCGAAATCGCTCTAACCCAGATGGGGCGTGAACTGCTCGAACGGATCGCGACCGAGATGCAGGACGTGGCCACGGTCGAGCAATTCCCGAAAATGGAGCATCGCACCCTCTTCATGGTGCTGACTTCGAAGTGACCTACCCGCTGCGCGGCCCCGGTCGAGTCGTCCGGCCAGGCGGCGTGCGGCGGCATCACGTGCGCAACGAGAAGTCCAGGTGGCGTGAGCCCGTGGCGATGCTGCTCACGCCATCTGCTTTAGAAAAGGAGAAAGGGATATGCCAAAAATCAAAACCAACCGTGCAGCGGCCAAACGGTTCAAAAAAACCGGAACCGGCAAGTACGCCTACCACAAGTCGTTCGGCAGCCACATCCTGTCCACCAAATCGCGCAAGCGCAAGCGCAGCTTGAGGAAAAACCTGCTCGTGGACGCCGCCAACCTGAAAGCGGTCAAGCTGCTGCTGCCCAACGGATAATTTTATCAGGAAGTCGAGGTAATTCGCCATGCGTGTCAAACGTGGGTTCAAAGCCAGACATCGTCGTCAAAAAGTTCTTAAACTCGCGAAGGGTTTCCGCGGGGGCCGCAGTAAACTTTACCGCACCGCCGCCGGCACAGTGGATCGCGCCCTGCGCTATGCCTACCGGGACCGAAAAGTCCGCAAGCGGGACTTCCGTGCCCTCTGGATCGCCCGCATCAACGCGGCCGTGCGCATGCACGAAGCATCCTACAGCCGGTTCATCCACGGGCTCAAGGCGGCCAACATCGGCCTGGACCGCAAAGTGCTGGCCGAGCTGGCCGTTTCGGATCCCCAGGGCTTCGCCCGCATCCTCCGGATGGCGCTGCCGCAGGCCTAGCCCGGCCGAGGGGACGCCGCCCCGTTCGGTTCGGGAAACAGACGCGTGGAACAGCAACTCGACGAAATTGAGTCGGAAGCGCAGCGGGAGCTCGCCGCCGCGGCCGGAGACCGCCGGAGGATCGAGGCCCTGGGCCTGAAGTATCTCGGCCGCAAGGGGCGCATGACCCAGCTGCTGCGCTCGATTGCGAGCCTTGCGCCCGAAGCGCGTCCCGCCGCCGGCCTCAGGGCCAACGAGACCAAGCAGCGCCTGAGCGCCGCCATCGAGGCAGCCCTGCGCGCCGCCGAACGCATCGAGCGGTCCCGGGTGGAGCGCATCGATGTCACCCTGCCCGGACGGGCCCCGCTCTGCGGCACGCTCCACCCGATCACCCAGATCAGCCGCGAGATCTGCGACATCTTCGAGCGCATGGGCTACGACATCGTCGAGGGGCCCGAGGTCGAAAAGGACTACTACAACTTCGAAGCCCTCAACATCCCCAAGAACCACCCGGCCCGGGACATGCAGGACACCTTTTTCGTCTCCGAGGAGGTGGTGCTGCGCACGCACACCTCCCCGCTCCAGATCCGCACGATGGAACGGCATCCGCCGCCGGTGCGTGTCATCGCCCCCGGCAAGGTGTTCCGCTGCGACTCGGATCAGACCCACACCCCGATGTTCCACCAGGTCGAAGGGCTGCTCGTGGACGAAAAGGTCTCCTTCGGCGACCTCAAGGGCACCCTGACCGCCTTCGTGCACCAGATGTTCGACGAGGAGACCCGCCTGCGCTTCCGCCCGAGCTTCTTTCCCTTCACCGAGCCGAGCGCGGAGGTGGATATCCTGTGCGTCATCTGCCGCGGAACGGGCTGCCGGGTCTGCAAGCAGACCGGATGGCTCGAAATCCTGGGGTCCGGCATGGTGCACCCGGCCGTTTTCGAGAACGTCGGCTACGATACCCGACGTTACACCGGCTTCGCCTTCGGCATGGGGGTCGAACGCGTCGCCATGCTCAAGTACGGGATTGACGATCTGCGCAAGTTTTTCGAGAACGATCTGCGCTTCCTGAGTCAATTTTGATGACGTCGCGGGAAACCCCATTTCTGCGTTGCGCTTCATCTCGCCGTCGCTGCGGCGTACTGACAGTACGCCTCACGACGCGAGATTCGCGCGCCTTGAACTGGGGCTTCCCGCGACGCCATCCTGACCGGTGACCTTTTTCGGATTCATTTTAGGAAAAACGCATTCATCCGATCCGCCATGAAAGTTAGTCTCAGCTGGCTCAGCGATTACACCCCCATCCGCCTGGCCCCGGCCGAACTGGCCGAGGCCCTCACCCGGGTGGGCTTGGCGGTGGACGCGGTCGTCGACCGCTACCGCTACCTCGACACGGTGCGCGTCGGCCGGGTGGTCGCCGTGGACTCCCACCCGGCGGCGGACAAGCTCAAGGTCTGCCGGGTCGACACCGGTGAGGGGCTGGTGGACATCGTCTGCGGAGCACCGAACGTGGGGCCGGGTGTACTGGCCCCGGTCGCCCTGCCCGGAACGCTTCTTCCGGGCGGCACCACCGTGACGGTGGAGACCATCCGCGGGCAGCGCTCCGAGGGGATGCTTTGCAGCGATGCCGAGCTCGCCCTGGGACCATCGGCCGACGGCATCCGCATCCTGGACGGCGATCTTGCGGTCGGCTCCCCGCTGAACACCGCTCTCGGCCTTTCCGACCCGGTCCTGGACCTGGACCTCACTCCGAACCGGGCCGATTGCCTGAGCATCATCGGCATCGCCCGGGAAGTCGCCGCCATCCAGAAGACCCGCCTGGTCCTCCCCGCCGTCCCGGGCTTCCCGGAGGACGCCGAGGAGCGGATTCAGCGGATCACCTCCGTCGCCATCGACGCCCCGGATCACTGCCCGCGCTACGTCGCCCGGGTGCTCGATGGGATAACGGTCGGCCCCTCGCCCGCCTGGCTCCAGGAGCGGCTGCTCTCGGTGGGGCTGCGGCCCATCAACAACATCGTGGATGTCACCAATTTCGTCATGATGGAGTGGGGCCAGCCCCTGCACGCTTTCGACCTCGACCGGCTCGCCGGGCAGCGGATCGTCGTCCGCACCGCCGCTGCCGGCGACACCTTCGTCACCCTGGACGGCCGCACGCGCGTGCTCGACCCCGATATGCTCATGATCTGCGACGGCGAGAAACCGGTGGCCGTGGCCGGCGTCATGGGAGGTCTCAATTCCGAAATCGAGGCCGGCACCGCACGGGTGCTGATCGAAAGCGCCTGGTTCGATCCGGTCAGCGTGCGCAAGACGTCTAAAAAACTGGGCCTCTCCACCGATGCCTCCCGGCGCTTCGAGCGCGGCGTGGACCCGCAGGGTACCGCACGGGCCGCCACCCGGGCCGCCGCGTTGATGGCCGCGGTGGGCGCCGGTGGGATCGTCGGCGGCGTGATCGACGCCCATCCGCGGCCCTGGTCGCCCCGCCCCATCCGGCTGAGCGTCCGCCGCACCCGCGAGTTGCTCGGCGTCCCGGTCGGCAAAACCAACATCAGCCGCCTGCTCGCCTCCATCGGGTTCACGACCGGCACCTCCCCGGCGCGCGAGGAACTGGTGGTGACGGCCCCCTCGTTCCGGGTGGATGTCGCCCGGCCCGAAGACCTGATCGAGGAGGTCGCCCGGCTCTCCGGCTTCGACGCGATCCCCACGACCTATCCCCCCATCCCGGCCGGCGAGAGGCCGCCGGCCCCGCGGCTGAATCTGCGCCGGCGGCTGCAGGGCCTGCTCGCCGGATTCGGGTTCGCCGAAATCATCACCTACAGCTTCGTCCACGCGCAATCAGCCGATCGCCTGCGCCTGCCGGCCGGCGACCCCCGCCGCCGCACGGTGCCCCTGCTGAACCCCCTGACCGAAGAGCAGTCGGTGATGCGCTCCTCGCTCATCCCCGGCCTGCTCGACACCCTGCGGTTCAACCTCTTTCAACAGGTCAAAAACGTAAAGGTCTTCGAAATCGGCAAGGTCTTTATCGCCGCCGACGCGGCCGAGCTGCCCGCCGAGCCGGAAATCATCGCCGGACTGTGGTCCGGGGCCCGCGCCCCCCTCTCCTGGCACGGCAAGGAAGCGGCCTGCGATTTCTTTGATCTCAAAGGGGCCCTGGAATCCCTGTTTTCCGCTCTGAAGCTCGAAGAGGTCGCTTTCAGCCGGCTGCCCGACGACGCCTGTTGCTACACCCGCCCCGGCGCCTCGGCCCGGATTGAGGCCGGGAACCTGCCGCTCGGAATCATCGGCGAGATCGATCCGGAGGTCGCCCAGGCCTTCGATCTCAAGCAGACCGCGTTTGTCTTCGAACTCGATGCCGACTCCCTCCAGACGGCGCTGTCGGAAACGAAATACCGGATGCGGATCCCCCGTTTCCCGGCCCTCTTCCGGGACATCACCCTGATCCTGGCGCAGGAGGTGGCGGTCCGGGAGGTCTTGGAAGCGGCCCGCGCCTTCCAGACGGATCTGCTCGAACGCATTCAGCTCTTCGATGTTTTTACGGGCGACCCGATCCCGGCGGGCCGAAAGAGCCTCTCCTTCCGCCTGACCTATCGCTCGCCCGAAAAAACCCTGGAAGAGGAGGATGTCCGCGACGCGCATCAACGTTTCACGGAGCGGATGCTGGCCCACTTCAACGCAGCGCTGCCGGGCTGAGCCCGGCGGCGGCGGGGGGTCCCTATGAGCACGCCTACCCCGACGGACCCGTCCCCTCCCTTGCCCGACAAGCTTTACTTCAAGATCGGCGAGGTGAGCGCCTTGGCCGGGGTGCCGGCCCATGTGCTGCGGTTCTGGGAAGCGGAATTCCCGCGCATCAAGCCCCGGCGGACCGACACCGGCCAGCGGCTCTACACGCGCCGGGACGTAGAGCTGATTTTGCATGTCAAGCACCTGCTCTATGACCGCAAGTTCACCATCGAGGGCGCCCGGCGGCACCTGCGGGCCGCGGAGGAGCTCCGGAAGGGAGATTCCCGGCAACTGCTCGCGGAGCTGCGCGCGGAGCTGAAGGCGCTGCGGGATCTGCTGGGATGAGACCGGGCAGGCCGGAGGGCATCGCCCCGGCCTGCAACAAACCTATTGACAACCACCGGGATTTATCTTAGATAATCCATCTCGGATGAGCGGGCATAGCTCAGCTGGTAGAGTACAAGCTTCCCAAGCTTGGTGTCGCGAGTTCGAATCTCGTTGCCCGCTCCATCCAGGTTTTATCCGTTTTGCTCGCAGGTTTGAGGCGGACGTTATGCGACCCGACAGGATGCAACCATGATTCTGGCATGAGCGGATGATGCGGTAAGCTCCGAGCCACACGGTCCACCTGAACTTGAGGAAACGGGCGTTATGCCCGTTTTTTATTTGCCGAACCACGGTTGAGGCGCACGCAAGATTATGGCCCGATCCAACTCGCCGAGCGGCCGGCACCGGCCGGCCGCCGCCGCGCGTCCGGCGCCCGCGGCGGACGAACGGAACGTCGTCGCCACGGCGCAGGCGCTGGCCGAGGCCCTCTGCGATGCTCAGGGCCTGGAGCTTGTCCACGTCGAATTTCTGCGCGACCGGGGCGGCCGCGTCCTGCGGCTTTTCATCGACAAGACCGGCGGGGTCACGCTCGAAGACTGCGCCGCGGTCAGCCGCGAATTGGGGGATGTGCTCGACGTGCACCTGCCCGACATCGGGCGCTATCACCTGGAGGTCTCCTCCCCCGGTGTCAACCGGCCGCTCGCGCGGGAGAGGGACTTCGATCGTTTCAAAGGGCATGCGGCCCGGATCCGGACCCTGCGCCCGATCGACGGACAGCGGACCTTCACCGGCATTCTGGCCGGAGTCTCCGGCCGCGCCGTCCTTCTGGCCAGGGGCGAGAGCACCGTGGCCCTGCCGATCGAGGATATCGCGAAGGCACAGCTCGTCAACTATATGGAGATACCCCATGCTGATGTCGGAAATCAAACGGGTCGTTGAACAGGTCAGCCGGGACAAGGGCATTGATCGGCAGGTGCTCATCAAGGCCCTGGAAGAGGCGTTGAAATCCGCCGCCCGCAAAAAATACGGTCCCCGCATCGAAATCGAGGTGAAGTACAGCGAGGAGAGCGGCGACCTCGAAGTCTTCCAGTTCAAAGAGGTGGCCGAGGTGGTCGAAGATCCCATGCTCCAGATCAGTCTCGAGGAGGGCCGCTTGCTCGACGAGGAATGCGAGATCGGGGACAGCCTGGGGACCCAGATGGACACCACCACCTTCGGGCGGATCGCGGCCCAGTCGGCCAAGCAGGTCATCATCCAGAAATTGAAGGACGCCGAGAAAGAAGCGGTCTACGCCGGCTTCATCGGCCGCAAAGGCGAGATCATCAACGGCATCGTCCAACGGATCGACCGCGGGGACATCATCGTCAACCTCGGCCAGACCGAAGCGGTGCTGCCGCTGCGCGAGCAGGTGCCCAAAGAGAGCTACCGCCGCGGCGACCGCATCCGGGCCATGATCCTGGAGGTCATGCAGGAGTCGCGCGGGCCGCAGATCGTCCTTTCGCGGACCCATCCGAATTTCCTGATGACCCTCTTTCGCACGGAGGTGCCGGAGATCAGCGAAGGCATCGTCTCCATCAAAGGGGCGGCCCGCGAGCCGGGCGTGCGGGCCAAGATCGCCGTCGCCTCCGACAACTCCGACATCGACCCGGTGGGGGCCTGCGTGGGCATGAAGGGCAGCCGCGTTCAGAGCGTGGTCCAGGAGCTCAAGGGGGAGAAGATCGACATCATCCCCTGGCACGTCGACCAGGCCAAGTTCGTCTGCAACGCCCTGGCACCGGCCGAAATCTCGCGCGTCATCATCGACGAAGACAACCAGTCGATGGAGGTCATCGTGCCCGACGAGTTTCTCTCGATCGCCATCGGCAAGAAAGGCCAGAACGTGCGGCTGGCCAGCAAACTCACGGGATGGCACCTGGACGTCAAGAGCGAGAGCTCCTACAACCAGGCCATGCAAAGCGGCTACAATTCCCTGATGGCGCTGCCGGGGGTGGGCATCAGCCTCGCGGATGCCCTCTACGAGAAGGGGTTTTACTCCGCCGAGGAGATCGGCAAGGCCGCGGTGGAGGACCTGCTGCAGGTGCGGGGGGTCGATGAGGAAACGGCCCGCAGCCTGATCGCCGCCGGCCAGGCCGCCGCCGAGCAGGCCGCCCAGGCGGAAGCGGCGCCGGCGGACACCTCCGATCCCGCCGCCGACGCTCCGGCCGCGGCCGACAGCGCCGGTCCGGGCGGGGCGGATGCCGGCCCGGACGCCCCCCGGGAGGAGGCTCCAGAGGCCCTGGCGCCCGACCCCGGCCGCCCGGCCGCCCCCGAGGAGCAGGTGTAGCCGGCACACGGAAGACACTCACCGCCGCCCGATCGTGCGGAAAGGAAGTGCGAGGGAGAACGTTCATGGCGAAAATTCGAGTGTATGAGTTGGCCAGGGAACTCAGTCTGACCAACAAGGCCCTGATGCAGAAGCTCGTCGGCCTGGAGATTTCAGTCGCCAGCCACATGAGCTCACTGGACGACGATGCCGTCCGGCGCATCAAGGCGGCGCTGTTCGGCAAAAAGGCGGGCGTCCAGGATGAAACACGGGTCAAGCCGACCGTCATCCGCCGCCGCAAGAAAATAGCCGAGACGCCGGCCGAAGCGCCCGCGGAGGAAGCGGCGCCGGAGGCGGAACCGGAAACGGCCGCAGCCGCAGAAGCCGAGGCCCATCCGGCCGCCGACGCCGAGGCGGCGCCGCCCGCGGCCGCGGAGGTTGCGGCCGAACCGGCGGAGGAGGCCGAACCGTCCGAACCGGCGGAGAGCCCTGCGCCGGAGACGCCCGCCGCGGCGGCGGAGCGTATGCCGGCCGCCGAAGCCGCACCGGCCCCGGTCGAAGAGCTCAAGCGCCCGGGACCGATCGTCCGCAAAATGAAGCGGGACGAGCCGGCCAAGATCATCAAGTTGCCCCCGACGCCCGTTCCGCAGCCCTCCGAGGGCCCCTCGGCCAAGCCGGCCCTCGTCACGCCGCCGCGGTCCCGGACCGCCCCCGCGCCGGCCGAGGTGGTCCCGGTGCCGGCGGAGACCGACGGCCGGGACGACAAGAAGCGCAAAAAGAAATCCAAGGCGGAGGAGGCCGAAGCCGGCAAGAAATTCATCAAGAAAAAGATTTCGTTCCGCACCAAGGCGGTGGTCGAGGCCGATGAGCTCTACGACGACGTCCGGGCGCGCAAACCCCGCAAGGGCGGCAAGGCGCAGAAAGAGATCGCCGCACACAAGCCCCAGATCACCGTGGCCAAGGCGATCAAACGCAGGATCAAGATGGATGAAACGATCATGGTGTCGGATCTGGCCAAGCGCATGGGCGTGAAGGCCGGGGAGATTATCAAAGTGCTCATGGGGATGGGCGTCATGGCCTCCGTCAACCAGGCCATCGACTTCGAAACGGCGACCTTGGTAGCCGCCGAATTCCAGTACGAGGTCGAACGCTCGAGTTTTGCGGAGGACAACCTGATCCAGAGCGTGGCGGACGCGCCGGAGGCCCTTCTTCCGCGCGCACCGGTGGTCACCATCATGGGACACGTCGACCATGGCAAAACCTCGCTCCTGGACGTCATCCGCAAGACGCGCGTCACCGACACCGAGGCCGGAGGCATCACCCAGCACATCGGCGCCTACCACGTGCGCACCGACCGCGGCAGCATCGCTTTCCTGGACACCCCCGGCCACGAGGCCTTTACCGCCATGCGGGCGCGGGGCGCCCGCGTCACCGATATCGTCGTGCTGGTGGTGGCGGCCGACGACGGGGTCATGCCCCAGACCGTGGAGGCCATCAACCACGCCCGTGCCGCCAACGTCCCCATCATCGTCGCCGTCAACAAGATCGACAAGCCGGGCGCCGATCCGGAGCGCACCCGGCGCTCGCTCGTGGAACACGGACTGGCCCCGGAAGAGTGGGGCGGGGAGACGATCTTCGTCAACGTGTCCGCCAAGCAGGCGACCGGGATCGACCAGCTGCTGGAGATGATCCTGCTGCAGGCCGAAGTGATGGAGCTCAAGGCGAACCCCGACAAGCTCGCCCGCGGCCATGTGGTCGAGGCCAAGATCGATTCCGGCCGCGGCCCGGTGGCCACGGTGCTCGTAAGCGAAGGTACCCTGCGGGCCGGCGATGCCGTCGTCTGCGGCGTCCACCACGGCAAGATCCGGGCCATGCTGGATGACCGCGGCCAGGCCCTTCAAACGGCCGGCCCCTCCGTCCCGGTCGAGGTTCTCGGGCTGGCGGGGGTTCCCATGGCCGGCGACGAGTTCATGGCGGTCCCGGACGAGCGGGCGGCCAAGCAGATCAGCGAGCACCGCATGCAGAAGCAACGCTCCCGCGACCTCACGCAGGCGAGCGCCCGCCCCAGCCTGGAGAGCCTCTTCGAGCGGCTGCAGCAGGGCGGAACCAAGGAGCTCAACCTGATCATCAAGGCCGACGTGCACGGGTCGATCGAAGCCCTTTCCGACGCCCTGGTCAAGCTCTCCAACGCCGAGGTCAAGGTCAACGTCGTGCATGCGGCCACCGGCACCATCAGCGAATCCGACGTGTCGCTCGCCGCCGTCTCCCACGCCATCATCATCGGCTTCAACGTCCGCCCGACCTCGAAGGTCCAGGCCCTGGCCGCCGAGGAGAAGGTGGACATGCGCTTCTACAACGTGATCTACGACGTCATCAACGACGTGAAAGGCGCCCTGACCGGCATGATGGCCTCCCGCTTTGAGGAGCACATTCTCGGCTCGGCCGAGGTGCGCGAGGTCTTCCACATCCCCAAGGTGGGCACCGTGGCCGGCTCCTACGTGACGGATGGCAAAATCGAACGCGGCCGCAGCCTGCGTCTGATCCGGGACGGCGTCGTGGTCTTCGAGGGCCGCAACTCGTCTCTGCGCCGCTTCAAGGACGATGCCAAGGAGGTGCCGAGCGGGTACGAGTGCGGCATCGGCATCGAGAACTTCAACGACATCAAGGTCGGTGACCGCATCGAGTTCTACTACATGGAGGA